>JAWOMQ010000089.1:0-16571 GCA_033852415.1 Bacteroidota bacterium | reverse complement strand
TGTCAACGGCAATCTCCTGGATCCAAATGATACGACGGCCTCCTTCGCCTACCGGTATCTCCGCCATGCGAGTTTCCCGCCGGCTGAACCGTCCTTCGCACCTTACATCATCAATACGGGTCCGGGTTATGCTTACCAGGATTATACACGGCATCTCCCGTTTGCGGCCTACGATGAAGAGACCGGCCATCGCCTGATGGTAGGCTTCCTGGAAAATAATGCTACCGGTGGCTTGGTGGATGGAAAATACTGGCCTCCTGATTACAGCGCCGCTGGAGCGGACAATGTCGGCACCCAGCGCGAGTGGTTCTTCATATTTGATGAAACATATAGCGAAACTCCCGATCCCACACTTCAGGCAGATATCCTCGATGACGTTCTGCCGATCATGTGGATGGGCACTCCGTGCAGGCGGGGGGATGTTGCGTTCTCCGCGGGTGATGAGTTCGAAATTCTGGCAAACCATATCAACGGCCCTCTGGACGTCTTCACCTACACGTCCGTTGCCCCGACATCGAGCACGCTTGTGGCGAAAACGGATGTGGAACAGATTAATGTTTTTCCAAATCCCTACTATGGATTCAACGCTCGTGAGCTGACCCGGCTGGGGAAATATGTTACGTTCAATCATCTCCCCTCAGCAGCGGTCATCCGAATCTTCAACCTCGCCGGCGTTCTCGTGAAGACAATCCAGCATACGAACGGCACTCAGTTCGATACGTGGGACCTGAGGAACGAAGGCCAGCTCCCTGTCGCAAGCGGGATCTACATCATTTATATCGATATGCCGGGACTGCAAACAACAAAGGTTCTGAAACTGGCACTTATTCAGGAGGAACAGATTTTACGGGTTTACTAGGATAGATATCAACGATTATCGTTTTTCCTTAGAACCCAAAAAGAGTCTATCACATGAGGAGTCATATACATGAACACCATAATTAAAGTCTTGTGTAGAGCCGTTGTACTCCTGATAATGATTTCAACTGTGGCTTTTGCAGGAGGAGAGAATCGTGCGGGGACTTCCGCGGCTCCGGAGCTCCTGATTCCAATTGGCGCACGATATTTGTCGATGGGCGGTGCACCTATCGGTGACGCAACCGGCATAGAGGCGATCTTCTGGAATCCGGCAGGACTTGACCGCGCTGATCGCTCGGCGAACGCATTCTTCTCAAACCGCAGATTCATTGCGGATATTTCGATCAATTCGTTTGCCGTGAGTGGTAAGTTCGGCTTCGGGACGCTGGGGTTATCGCTCCGGGCCTATGATATCGGCGATATCAATGTAACCACCGAGGAAGCGCCCGATGGGACCGGCGAAATATTCAATCCTACCTATTTTACGGCCGGACTTACCTATTCCCGCCAGCTTGCGGATCGGGTAGCCATCGGCATCAACGCGAACGTGGTCAATGAAAGCTTTGGCCGCGTCAGTGCCACGGGTTTCGCATTTGACATTGGCGTCCAGTATTCGAATCTGGTGGGGATCAATGGATTCTCGACCGGAGTTGTGGTTAAAGGCATTGGCCCTGCGATGCAGTATGGAGGTTCAGGTTTGTGGGTCCCTGCTACTGCTCAGGGTTCTGACCGAGGCGTCACATTTTATCAAGTCCAAGCCGCATCGTTTGACCTACCCTCGGTTATTGAAATTGGGCTTTCCTACAGACTGTCGCTGGACGATATGAATACGTTCACCTTTGCGGGCTCGTTCCAGAACAATAACTACGCCTATGATGAATACCGGGTTGGTGTCGAGTATTCGTATAATCAGGTTCTGTTCCTCCGCGCAGGGAATAATTTTGCTGCAAACGTCCCCGCCGGCCAGCAGAACGTCTTTCAAAACCCAAAGACGCTTCAAAACATCACTTTCGGTGTTGGTTTGAATTTCAACGACATTGGTGGAACAAACGTGAGTCTCGATTATGCGTTTGTCCCCGCGGAATATTTCAGCAATAATCATGTGATTGAATTGCGCGTTGGTTTTTAAGAGAGAATGTCCTCCCGAAACGGACTGTCCTGTTCATGGGACGGTCCGTTTTTCTCTTCTGTTATACTTGTATTATCAAACTCAAAGAAGTATCTTTCCCCTCAAGGAAAGTCGTTTCTAATTTCGTCTAAGGAGATACGCATCATCTGGTCGCGAATTCTCTCTACATCGCTGATTGGAATCGTCCTGTGTTATGCCCTCTGCCCCGCACAACCCGCTGATATGGCAGGAGCCCGGGAGTTTGGGACATTCACAGATGCGAGTGCATTCGCCATGGACCCAACGGGCAATTTTTTCGTGCTTGAGATGGGTCCTGACAGAGTTTTCAAGTTATCGGGCGATGGTACAAAATTGGTCGAAATCGGCGGCTACGGATGGTCCGACCACACGTTCGACCACCCAATGGATATTTGTGCCCAGAATGGTTTAGATGTTTATGTCGCCGATTATAATAATCATAGAATCCAGCGTTTCGATAAAAATCTCAATTTTGTCTCGAGCTTCGAAGCTCCACTGGATCTGAGGGACGAGCAGGCGTTTGGATACCCCAAAAGCGTTGCCATATCTAATTCCGGGTTCCTTTTCTTCATCGATGGTGACAATAAACAGATCATTAAGCTCACGAATGCAAATGAAATTGAGAGAACTTTTGGTGGAGTAGGCTCGGGAGAAGGAAAGCTCGAGAATCCTTCCCGAATCCGGGTTGATGCGCAGGACCGGGTCTATGTGCTGGATGGAAGGACGATCGTTGTGTTTGATCTATACGGAAATTATCTCATGCGAATGGGGGAGGGCTTGTTTAGGAATCCTTCTCTTTTTGCGATCGATCAAACACGGTTGTATGTACTGGATACCTGCAATGTGCTCACGCTTGATTTATCCGGGATGCCCGGCCCGGCGATCATTCTTGACTCGATCCGCCGGACGCACGACGTGTGCGAATTCAGGGATATTGCTGTCTCCCGGGATAGTCTCTATCTTCTAGAGGAAGATCGGATACTTGTTCAGCCGCTCGGTTCGGCGGATTTACCCCGGTAAAGTCGGGAACCGGGTCTGGTTGATCGAATAAATAAATGATGCCTTATTCATCATAATGAAAGGAGGATGTTCATGGCGGGGAAAAGTCTCAATAAAGTACTCCTCATTGGAAATCTGGGGAAAGATCCCGAGTTAAGCTACACTGCATCCGGAATTGCGGTCGCACGGTTCTCGATCGCGACAAACGAACGGTGGAAGGACAACGAAGGGAACTTTCAGGAGCGGACGGAGTGGCATAACATTGTTGCCTGGAGAAAACTTGCAGAAATCTGCGGGCAATATCTCAAGAAGGGAAGTAAGATTTATCTTGAAGGGAAACTGCAGACCCGTTCCTGGGAGGATAAGAATTCGGGCGCGAAGAGGTTTACCACGGAAGTTATTGTTGATGATCTCATTATGCTTGACGGCAAGGGTGCGCCCATGGATTTGGGCAGCTCTACGGGTACCGCCGGTGCGGATGCTGCGCCTGCAGAAAAAGATGATTTACCCTTCTGAGCAACCAGGGGTTTACCGATCACATATCTACCGCGGGAGGAACAGTAAACGCTTCTTTAAAGGAACAACGGATCTTTAGAAGGCCGGCCTCGGTTTTGTTCGTCCCACGTTGTCTGGATTTATTCTTGACTTGCAATCCCGAATGATGTATATTAATCCGGATTCGTTCTTTGTTAGAAAAACTCTGGGGGATTTATTCGGCGGTTTTCAGTGACATGTGCGCTCCGGGATTGATTGAGATGGAAAGCACATCAATGTGTGGAAGGAGACGGTGATCACCATTCATTATTTCGGCGCATGCCTCTGAATCCTCGAATATTTCCAAGGGAATTCCGTATTCCACCAGGAAAAATCGGAAGCTGCCCCGCAACTGTAATCTCGTGATGGATTCCATCCGACGCTAATCACTGCGGTGATAAGACGCCGTGGGAAGAAGCCGGATGGTCGAGAGAGCCAGGAGACCGACCAGGGAATTGATGGTGCTCGTCCTTCGAGGGAAGGAATTATATTTCAGTTTTCTTGATTGAAGACCAACAACCCAACTTTCCTCGGAATGTTGGGTTTTTTGTTAAAGAGAAGAATGAGAGCATATTTGCTTTTGACGTTGATGATGGTCAGCCGGGGAATGGCCGGAGGAATTCTATCGGATACCGCCAAGACCTATGCCCTTGCTGAGGTGGTTGTCTCAGCCACCAGAAGTGTGATACAGCTGAACGACTCTCCTTCAAAAATCGATCTATACACCAGCGACCTGCTTCAAACAATGAGCGCCACTTCTGTCGCGGATGTTCTTGAAACAACGGGGAGTGTTTTTTTGCAGGATTATGGGATCTACGGCGCACTCAAAACTGCCTCCCTCCGTGGTTGTTCATCTCAGGAGGTGCTGGTGCTTCTCAATGGGGACAGATTAAACAGTTTCGAAAATGGACTGACAGACCTGAGTTTGCTCCAGCTGACCAACGTGGACCGGATCGAAGTACTGCACGGCGGAAATTCCGCCCTGTACGGCCCCGACGCACTTGGAGGGGTCGTGAATATCATCACAAGGCAACCGTCAGAAATACCACAGGTGTCTGCTTCTGTTGGGGCCGGTTCGTATGGATATCAACACTATTCTCTAGGGGGAGATGCAAAGCTCGGTTTATTAGGGTTGAGCGCCGGCTATGCGAACGAACGGGGCAGGGATAATTATACCTTCAGTGTCGATCCACGGTATTTTGCGGGGCTATCCCCCGGATCTACTTATACACGGTCGGACGCGGATTATTCACTCCGGCACGGTTGGGTGAATGGAACCGCTCAAATGAACGATCAGACAGAGGTCTCGATGTACGTGCAGGAAGATAATGCCGACAGGGGTGTGCCCGGGCAGTTCACCTCTCCCCTTTCTGTTTCCACCGCACGCGAGGCAGATGATGATGTCGAGTTTGGAGCTGCGATCAGGTACAAAGGTATAGATAATGCCTTTTTCTCTCTTCGCGGAAGTGGTCAATACAGTTATGAAACATACCATGATCCACAGTACGGTCTGAGTCTCTTCTATAAGAACAATCATTTTACCTTTAATCCCCAGTGCGATTTTGTCCTTTCGCCGGAGCAGCATTTGTCGCTCGGCCTGGAGTTTGCTCAGGCGACGCTTCACAGCAGCGATTTTCTGACGGAGATAACACGTGTCCAGAAGGCAGTATACCTCTCACATGAAATGAGCATCTCCTTCGACCGCTCGTTCGCTGACAGGATTCTTTTGTATGATTGCCTCCGGTACGACGCAATCTCCGACGTCGACAGAGTAGTCACCCCGAAATTAGGAATGAATGTGCGGTTGTCGGAGAAGGGGGATATTCATTTACGTTCGAGTGTTGGAACCAGCTTCCGATCTCCATCGTTTAACGACCTGTATTATCCCGGCGCGAGCAATCCGCGGCTGAATCCCGAACGTTCTGTGTCATTCGATGTTGGAATGACATCCCGATGCAACTGGTTTGGCGAACAGAAAATTGAGCTCACATATTTTGTTATGCGTACAACCGACCAGATTGTCTTCGACCCGGCCTTGTTCATTCCCGTGAATATCGGAAAGGTAAATTCGCATGGCCTGGAATCGTCATTTGAGTTTAGCACTCCGAATCAATTTCTCAACGTTGGGGTCGATTACACCTACACACTCGCCAGGAATATTTCGGATCCATCCGCAGCTTCCTATAATCATCAGATTATTTTCCAGCCGAAGGATAATTTTAAAGTCAGGACATCAGTCCGGGTTGATCCCGCAGTCGTGACGCTCTCGTATGTGCTTATAGGGGAACGATTTACGACCGCGACGAATTTAACTTCACTTCCAGCGTACCGGACGACAAATTTGAATTTACGATTGAAGGTTCCCGATTGGCCAGTCCCGGTCTCGCTTAAGTGTGAAGTGAACAACCTTTTCAACGTCGATTACCAAATCTATCCGCTTTATCCGATGCCGAGGCGAACGTACAGGGTGACGGTTGGTTATAACTAGGAATTACTTTTTGCGTGGATGCAAATAGTTTTGTATTATCGAATTAATGCGAGAGGGATTTTTGCGCTCAGAACCCACATCATCATTTAGCAAGGAGATACCATGAACCGATTTCTCATACCCTTCCTCATGATACTTGGGGCCGTTGTTTCGCGAGTCGTACCTCATCCGCCGAATGTGGCGCCGATCACCGCACTTGCCCTGTTTGGTGCTGTCTACCTGGATAAGAGGTATGCATTCATAATTCCTATGGGGGCCATGCTCGTGAGTGACTGGTTCATCGGATTTTACAGCGGCATGATCTGGGTGTACGGAAGCTTCATGCTGATCGGATGTGTTGGCCTTCTTCTCAGAAACCATCTGACACCCACACGCGTCATTGGTTCGTCATTGGTCGGTTCTGTACTCTTTTTCACAATCACGAACTTTGGCGTCTGGGTGTCCTCACAGGTGAGCTATCCACACACACTGGCTGGGCTGGGTACATGTTACCTTGCGGCGATCCCTTTTTTCCGGAACACTGTACTCGGGGATCTCGTGTACGTCGGGGCACTCTTTGGATTGTATGAGCTTCTTGCCCGTGCGATTCCGGAATTGAGACGGAGACAGGTTGCAGAAAAATAACCTGACTTTAGAGCCACTTTCGGTGGTGACGGCTGAATGAATGCCCGCGCGAAAATTGCGCTGGAAAACGGCACGGTGCTGGAGGGATCTTCCTTCGGCGCGGAAGGCGAGGTGACGGGAGAGGTTGTGTTCACGACGGGTCTCACTGGTTACCAGGAGGTTCTCACTGACCCGTCATATTGCGGCCAGATTGTGACAATGACGTATCCACTCATTGGTAATTATGGCGTTAACCCAGATGACATGGAGAGCGCCCGACCGCAGGTCAGTGGTTTCATCGTCCGTGAATACAGCGACTCTCCGAGCAATTTCCGGTCACGCGAACACCTCGGTAAATGGTTGGAGAGGTGCGATATCATTGCCATCGATGGCGTGGACACGCGTATGCTAACCCGGATAATCCGGGAGGTTGGCGCTATGCGGGGCTGCATCTCGACCATTGACCGCGACGATGCCTCTCTCGTGCGTAAGGCAATGAGCTCTCCAAAAATGCAGGGGCTGGATCTCACGAGCCGCGTAACATGTGCTTCAGCATATTCTTGGAATGACACTGATGCCACGCCATTTGCGCTGGAGCCGATGTCTGTGCGCAAAGACGGTGAGGACATCTTCAAAGTCGTAGTCTATGATTATGGAGTGAAACGGAATATCCTTCGCCGACTCGTGTCCTATGGGTGTAACGTGACCGTAGTCCCATCGTCCACGCCTGCTTCGGAGGTCCTCGCCATGAATCCCGACGGTTTGTTTCTGTCCAATGGCCCGGGCGACCCGGAGGCGGTATCTTATGCGATCAAAAACATACGGCAGTTGTATGACAAAAGGCCTATTTTTGGGATTTGCCTGGGCCACCAACTCATTGCGCTTGCTCTCGGGGGAAGAACGTTCAAACTGAAATTTGGTCATCGTGGATTAAATCATCCAGTCAAGAATCTGTTAACGGGTGAAATTGAAATTACATGTCAGAACCACGGTTTCGCGGTCGACCCGGATTCCCTTTCCACCGAGAGTATTCGCGTCACCCATGTTAACTTAAATGACGGGACCAACGAAGGCCTCGAGCACTTGGAATTACCAATATTCTCGGTTCAATACCATCCAGAAGCTAGTCCGGGACCGCATGATAGTGATTACCTCTTCAGGAAATTCATAAGCTTGATGAAAAACCGGACCGTTGCTGTTTAAAACGCACTCCTCACCATTGATTTGTTCAGAATGACTGAACTGGAAATAAAGATTGCCAGGATATCTCAAGCGGATAATGATATTCCCCTGCCGAGATATGCAACCCCGGGAGCATCCGGAATGGATATTTTTGCAGCACCAGCATCTTCGATGGTCATGAAGCCCGGTCAGACAGTTTTAGTTCCGACAGGTTTTCAAATTGAGCTGCCGCCCGGATTTGAGGCACAGGTCCGGCCCAGGAGCGGTCTTGCCATCAATCATTCCATCGGGGTTCTCAACTCACCTGGGACTATCGATTCGGATTACCGTGGCGAAGTGAAGATTATTCTGACTAATTTTGGCAACGTGGATTTTCCTATCAGGCGAGGAGATCGTATCGCTCAACTGGTCATATCTCCCGTGATCAGAGCATCGTGGGTTGTCGTGGATTCCTTAACCACTACCCCCCGCGGTTCCGGGGGATTTGGTCACACTGGTAAATGACATTCCCGGTTTATTGATCCTGACATGAGCGGAACCCTTTATCTCGTTGCAACCCCCATCGGGAATTATGATGATATCACCCTGCGGGGTCTCGCTGTTCTCAGAACGGCCGATGTGATTGTTTATGAAGAGCGGAAAGAAGGCCAGCGTCTCCTCAGCCGATACGGCATCGAGAACAAGTTGATCGAAAGTCTGAACGAGCATAATGAGGCTGCAGGATCGTTCCATATTCTCGAATATCTGAAGAACGGGAAAAATGTCGCGCTGATCTCGGACGCGGGCACTCCCGTGTTTTCGGACCCCGGCCAGGAATTGGTCGCCAAAGCGATTCAGATGGGGCTAACGATCGTACCCATTCCCGGGGCTTCGTCACTTTTGCCGGCATTGATCGTAAGCGGATTTTCAATCGACTCGTTCCTTTTCTATGGATTTCCTTCACCGAAGAATAACCGCCGGATCGCCGAGCTCAAGCAGCTCAGAAGCGAGCGCCGGGTGATGGTATTTATGGATGCGCCGTATCGCCTTCTGCCGCTGGTCAAAGATATCGCCGAGGTCTTTGGTCATTCCAGAAGAATATGTGTCGCCTTTAATCTTACCATGCCGGACGAGCAGATTTTCCGGGGTACCGCGGTAGAGATGTTTCACCTTTTCCAGAAGAAGAATCTCAAGGGAGAATTCGTCGTTGTTGTTGAGGGGGTTGCTTCTGGTCAATTCGGCCGTCGTAAGGAAATCTCTTCCTAGGTTGTTCCTCCTGTCATGGCATTGTTCACCGGCGATCGGGCCTTCTCGGTATCTCTATTGTGTTACTTAGAAAATCGCCCCGCGGGGTAAATTCCTCATGCTCATCGGAGGCGACCGACACTTTGCAATCGGATCTGATTTTCTCTATATTTTAAAGGAGATCAGCGGTCACAAAGAAAAGAGAAACGATGGACATCATATTCGAGCAGTTCAGAGTGCCCGGCATTTACGGAGATTACTGGTTCAATTCCGATCCGATCCCTGTTGGTGCCATGGGAGGGTATGTGCTCCTGATTGACTTCTGGGATTACTCAAGCCATCATTGCCTTCAAACACTTCCATATGTAAAGGAATGGCACCATCGTTATGCCGACAAAGGGCTGGTGACGATCGGTATCCATACACCCCAGTTTCCTTTTGCGGAAGATCCGCTGAACGTACGGAACGCTGTGGAGGCGCTGAGCATCAAACATCCAGTTGTAATGGATAACAGCTACTATGTTTGGAATGCGTTCCGAAACCGCACCTGGCCCACAAAGTACCTCGTCGATAAGAATGGTTTTGTCAAGTATTCTCAGGTTGGCGAAGGCTCCTACCAGAATTTTGAGCATGCCATTCAATCGCTTCTCAATGACGCGGGATATCATGGTGAACTTCCCTTTGCGATGGCTCCTGTCCGGGAAATTGACAGACCGGGTGTTGTATGCTATCACGCAAGCCCCGATATACTTGCGGGATGGCAGCGTGGAACGATCGGCAATGTGGAGGGTTTTTCACCGGAATCTACAGTGCATTACGAAGATCCGGGCGTGTATGTACAGGGACGTCTGTACCTTTCGGGAAATTGGTTGAATGACCGGAATTTTCTGAGGTTGAACGATCCCGCAGGCGGAGGAGGCTACATGACGATCCTGTATGAGGCAAAGGAGGTCAACATGGTCGTGAGACCCGAAGGAGAACAGCGCTTTCAGGTCTTCGTAGAGCAGGACAATCAGTATGTCTCAAGAGAAAACCTGGGGGAAGATCTTCTCCTCGATGAGCAGGGGAGGAGCTACTTCATTGTGGATCGCGCAAGGTTATTCAACATCGTGAGGAATAAAGAGTACGGTGAGCACACGCTCAAACTCATGACTCGATCAAACGGATTTTCCCTCTATTCTGTCTCGTTCGTCTCATCGATTATTCCAGAAACGATCAACGAAAATTAATGGTGGGGATATCGCGACGGCGGTTTGACCACTCCCGATAACTGCGCGGGTCCGCGCCACTTCTTCCTTCAATAAGGATTTCATTACCGTGACACCGTTCCTAAAACGACTCTCGGAAAAAGTCATCGTCTTCGATGGAGCCATGGGGACAAACCTCCAGAGCCAGCAACTGAGCGTCGACGAGTTCGGCGGTGAAAACTATTACGGTTGCAACGAGTATCTGGTGCTTAGTTGCCCCGGGGCGGTCAAGAAGATTCACGCTGATTTTCTCGAGGCCGGTTGTGATGTTGTCGAAACCGATAGCTTTGGTGCCACCGCTATCGTTCTCGCTGAGTATGACCTTGCTGATAAGGCGTATGAACTGAACTATGCCGCAGCTCGTGTCGCGCGAGAAATTGCAGCAGATTTTTCCACCTCCGCTTTTCCCCGCTATGTATCGGGTTCTATCGGACCCACCACAAAACTTCCCTCCCTTGGCCATATAACCTTCAGGGAAATGGAGAACGCCTATTATGTCCAGGCAAAGGGACTTACCGAGGGTGGGGTAGATATCCTGAATGTTGAAACCTGTCAGGATATGCTCCAGGTGAAGGCAGCCCTGGCGGGAATTTTTCAATATTTTAAAGACGCCGCGCGTAGCATACCAGTCATCGCGTCAGTCACTATCGAGACTCAGGGTACGATGCTTCTGGGTACCGAAATTGCGGCTGCCTTGACGACCCTTGAACCCTTTGAGCTTGCGGCAATCGGACTGAATTGCGCGACCGGGCCAACGGAGATGTCCGAAAACGTGCGCTATCTGTGCCGGAATTCACCGCGACCTGTTTTCGTTATGCCGAACGCCGGGATACCGGAGAATGTTAATGGGCGTGCGCGGTATCGACTTAGCCCTGAGGATCTGTCGGGCTCCCTGACACACTTCGTCAAGGATTTGGGCGTGGGTATTGTCGGCGGGTGTTGCGGCACGACGCGGGAACACATCCAAAAACTTGTCGAGTCAGTGGGCTCGCTTGAGCCTGTCGCACGATCCTGGTCATATTCACCGGCATGTTCAAGCTTGTATCAGAGCGTTCCTATGCACATCGAGCCCGCCCCGGTCATCGTCGGCGAACGAGCCAATGCTAATGGTAGCAAGCAGTTCCGCGACTTGCTCGCCAATGAGGATTGGGAAGGGATTGTAGGGATGGCAAAGATTCAGGTGAGAGAAGGCTCACACCTGCTTGATGTATGTGCTGCCTATGTCGGCAGGAATGAGACCGTCGATATGAACGAAATCATGTCCCGGTTTAATGCGCAGGTAACGGTTCCACTGATGATCGATTCAACTGAGGCCGCAGTCGTCGAGACGTCACTGCAACACTTGGGTGGACGTCCCATTGTTAATTCGATCAATCTTGAGGATGGGGAGGATAGGGCTGGTAAAATTCTCCGGATGTGCAAGAAGTATGGCGCCGCAGTTATTGCACTGACTATTGATGAGTCGGGTATGGCAAAAACAGTCGAACAAAAACTGAACATTGTTCGCCGTATCCATGACCTTGCGGTCTCAAAATATGGAATGCGCGAACATGATCTTGTTTTCGATCCGTTGACCTTCACACTCGGCTCCGGAGACGAGGAGTTTCGCAAAGCCGGGGTTCATACGCTCCGCGCGATTCAACAAATTAAAGAGGCGTATCCGGCGGTCTTTGTAAGCCTGGGCGTTAGTAACATTTCCTTCGGTTTACCCCCGCACGCCCGCCACGTTCTTAATAGTGTTTTTCTTCATGAGGCAATCGAATGCGGGCTTGACATGGCGATCGTCCATGCATCCAGAATTCTTCCTCTTTACAAAGTCCCGAAGAATGAACAGGAGATCTGTCACCAACTGATTTTTGATGAGCGGACCTCCGGCTCCGATCCGCTCCGGGATCTCCTCTCATTCTATGCAGATAAAAAAGAGACGGTCAAAAAACCGGTCGCCGAAACTTTCACACCCGAAGATCGCCTCAGAAGGAGGGTCATTGATGGGGAAAAAGTTGGCCTCCAAGCTGACCTTGATGAAGCCCTGACCAAATTCTCGGCGCTGGATATCATCAATAATATCCTCCTCGACGGTATGAAGACGGTAGGAGAGCTTTTCGGAAGTGGGCAGATGCAGCTTCCGTTTGTTCTCCAATCAGCGGAGGTGATGAAAAACGCAGTCGGGTATCTGGAGAAATTCATGGATAAATCCGCGACAACATCCAGAGGAACGCTTGTCATTGCAACTGTGAAAGGAGATGTCCATGATATAGGGAAGAACCTTGTCGATATCATTCTCTCGAACAACGGATATCGCGTCATCAATCTTGGCATTCAGTGTCCCCTCGACAAGATGCTCGTGGCATTTCGGGAGAACCACGCCGATGCGATTGGGATGTCAGGTTTGTTGGTTAAGTCGACCGTTGTGATGAAAGAGAACCTCGCAGTGATGGGGGAACGGAATTTGTTCCCGCCGGTCATTCTTGGTGGCGCTGCGCTGACGCGTAGGTATGTCGAAGAGGATCTGCGCCCGCGCTATGGCGGAAGTGTTTTCTATGCTAATGATGCCTTCGATGGGCTGCGATACATGACCGAAATTATGCGCAACAAAAACGCCGACAAGGAAGGCAAAGGCAATTCCCAGGCAGAAAACAGTCTGCCTTCTGTTCGCGATCCTGAGGTCTCCATTATTGCGGACGTTCAGCCACTCAAGCTGCAGGTAAATAGGCCACCTGCCACAATCGAGGTCCCAAAACCTCCTTTTTATGGGACCAGAATTGTTGAGGAAATAGCGCTCCAGGATATATTTCCGTATATCAACAACGTCGCACTCATCCGCGGGCAATGGCAGGTGCGGAAAGGGGACAAGAGTCAGGAGGACTATCAGCGGTTTTTGGATGAGAAGATCTATCCGGAGCGGTCGCGCCTGGAAGAAGAGGCCGCCTCGCACAGACTCTTGCAGCCGAAGGTGGTTTACGGGTACTTCCCATGCCAGTCCGAAGGAGATGATCTTATCCTCTATGTCCCCAGCGGTGTTGGAGATCCGGCCAGTGAGTGGGACAGCTTCATAGCAGACCGGCTCCGGCAAAACACCACGGATCCAGCCTCTTTGAAAGAGACGATCCGGTTTACCTTCCCACGCCAGAAAAAGGATCGTCATCGCTGTATTTCCGACTTCTTTTTGCCGGCGACGTCAGGAAAGTACGATGTCGTGGCGATTCATCTTGTCACCATGGGGGCAACTGCAACGGCACACGCCCAAAAACTATTCGCTCAGAACCATTACCAGGAATATCTTTATTTCCACGGGTTTAGCGTTGAAGCGACTGAGGCATTGGCTGAATATTGGCACCGTCACATCCGCTTTGAGATGGGGATTCAGAACGATGATGCGAAAGAGATCCGACAATTGTTCAGCCAGAAGTACAGGGGTTCACGATACAGCTTTGGGTATCCCGCATGTCCGCGTCTTGAAGACCAGGAGAAGATATTCCAACTTCTTAGTCCGGAGCGAATTGGGGTGACGTTGACGGAGGAATACCAGCTGGTGCCTGAGCAATCTACCTCGGCAATCATTGTCCATCATCCGGAGGCGAAATATTTTACTGTCGAATGAACGGTTTGGTGGCAAGGAAAAGAGTCCCGTGCTTGAATAAGTTAATCTTTTTTGTTACTTTGTGGTCGGCCAATCACATTATCTGAAATCAAAAGCGAATATTGTAAACAGATAAAACTCTTGCGTTGTGCGATTGGTCTAAGAGATGCGGAAGTATGCTCTCGGTAGCAAGGGAACGATTGACATAGCCGGATGTGAAAATAACTTAAAATAACTGGTATCCTCAAGGAGATTTCGTATGGCAACAATGATCACAGAAGAATGTATCAATTGCGGTGCTTGTGAGCCGGAATGTCCCAATACGGCGATCTATGCCGGGGGCGTCCAATGGGAATTAAATGGTTCGAAACATGACGCGATTTCAAATGATTTTTACTATATCGTGCCGGAAAAATGCACTGAATGCGTGGGTCATTTTGATCAGGAACAATGTGCAGCAGTGTGTCCCGTTGATTGTTGTGTCCCCGACCCCAATCACGTTGAAACGGAAGAGGAGCTCTATGCCCGTGCCAAGGCCCTCCACCCGGATCGTGAGTTTGCAGAACTCAGTCCGACGACCTCACACTTCCGGAAGTAATCAATTAGGTTCAAGTGTTCCAGGGTCGGTTGATGATCTTCAACCGACCTTTTTTTGTCACAGTCGTTAGGATTGCTTATGACAATTGGCGGCTACAAGATATACCAGGTCGACACCGGGCGGTTCCGTCTGGATGGAGGGGCAATGTTCGGGATTATTCCAAAACCGCTTTGGTCGAAAACCAACCCCCCCGATGAACGAAATCGCATTCAGCTGGCGGCCCGCGCGATGCTCGCCGTGGGACACGGGAGGGTCGTTTTGATTGATAACGGCAATGGCTCGAAGTTTACCGCGAAGCAGCGGGACATCTACCATCTTGACAACACTCAATTT
Source organism: Bacteroidota bacterium (assembly GCA_033852415.1). Classification (GTDB taxonomy): domain Bacteria; phylum Bacteroidota; class Ignavibacteria; order UBA10030; family SZUA-254; genus DATKPE01. The sequence goes on along the minus strand of JAWOMQ010000089.1, from coordinate 1,778 downwards.
GAGTTGGCATCTTCCCTGAAGAATCTTGGATTCTCCAACTCCGATATCACAGACGTTATCCTGACGCATTTGCATTTCGACCACGCCGGTGGTTCAACAGTCGAAGTGGACGGGAAATTGGTGCCCGCTTTTCCACGGGCGCGATATTATGTTCAGAAAGAACATTGGGATCACGCCCTTCATCCGTCGGAAAAAGACCGGGGAAGCTTTATGCCCAACGATTTCATGCCGCTCGCCGACCACAAAGTCCTCGAATTTATCGACGGTGAGTGCAATCTCTTGCCTCAGTTGTCCCTGCTGGTTGTTAACGGGCACACAACGGCTCAGCAACTCCCTCTTATTTCCGATGGATCTTCAACGCTCCTGTTCAGTTGTGACCTCTTTCCCACCATTGCGCATATTCACCTTCCGTCAATCATGGCATATGATCTCAGACCCTTGGTCACTCTTGAGGAGAAAAAGAGGATTCTACAGATGGCGACTGAACATGCGTGGACCTTATTCTTTGAGCATGATCCTGCGGTAGCTACCGGAAGTGTCGTACGGAGCGAAAAGGGGTATATGTTTGGATCAGAAGTCCCATTGTCGTAGAACGAAGGCGCGGCGGCTTTTTCCATGGGACAGAAACACATTCTCGGACCAGTTGATGCTATCAAGAACAGAATGGTATTCTGTGTGGATGGACACGATGTTGTGATTTTCAGAACTGCAGGTGAAATATATGCTGTTGGAAATGTTTGTGCTCACCAGCATGTTTCCCGGCTGCACGAAGGCGAGCTCGACAATATTATAATCGAATGCCCAATGCATGGCTGGAAATATGACATTCGCACGGGACAGTCACTCACTGGCGACGGGAGAGTTGCGGTCTATGCAGTGCGAATTGTGGACGGGAATCTCGTGATTGAGATGTGATAGGATCCGACATCAATGCCTGCAATATCCAGTGAAATACGAGATGAAGCACGACGGCTAGGGTTTGATAAAGTCGGGATCTGCAGCGCACATCTGCCGGAGAAAGCTGGAGAAAATCTCCTGCACTGGCTGAGCCGCGGATTTCATGGGACGATGAATTGGATGGATCGGACCAGTGATAAGCGGATGAATGCCGATCACGTCGTTCCGGGAGTGAAGTCTATTATTGTTGTGGGGATGAATTATTATACCCCTTTTGTTCATAAAACTGAAGACGGGACAGGGATGATATCAAGGTATGCATGGGGCGATGATTATCATGAAATCATGCTCCCACGTCTCGAAACGCTCCTGCAGAAGATCAAGGTTCTTAACCCGCAGGCAAACGGCAAAGCCTATGTGGATACAGGACCGGTCATGGAAAAGGTCTGGGCGCAATGCGCAGGTATTGGATGGGAGGGGAAACACACCAATGTAATCTCCCTGGAGTTTGGCTCATGGTTGTTCCTGGGCGTCATCTTGCTGGATATCGGGTTAGACTATGATTCTCCTGCAACTGACCACTGCGGAACATGCACTCTCTGCATAGAGGCCTGCCCGACACACGCAATTGTGGAACCCTATGTTCTCGACGCAACAAGATGTCTCTCGTACCTTACCATCGAGCACCGCGGAGACGTTGCTGCAGAACTTGCGGCGAAGTTCGACGGTTGGCTTTACGGCTGTGATATCTGTCAGGACGTTTGTCCCTGGAATGAGAAGTTTCAATCGGCTACAGAAGAACAGTCATTCAGCCCGCGGGAGCAAACACTGGCTCCCCGCTTTGATGAATGTTTGACAATGACTGCAGATCAGTTCAATGA
>JAWOMQ010000119.1:0-17901 GCA_033852415.1 Bacteroidota bacterium | reverse complement strand
GGAAATGTCCGATGTCAGGTTGGATTTTCCGTTTCAAAGAATGTAAGGAGAGCAGTCGATCGCAACCGGATGAAACGCCTGTTGCGTGAATCATACCGCAGGAACAAGGAGATCCTTACCACTACTTCGGAAGGTGTGAGATTGCCTAGGGCAATTGTGCTGTTGTTTTCCAGGCACGTCAAGAAGGCCAGCGAGCTTCCCTCATTCACCGAAGTGCAGAACGATGTTAGAGATCTTCTGCAGAAACTGGTCCGCGAGACATCCCGCACATGAAGAAAATTCTAATATCAGTAATCAATCTTTACCGGCGATTTATCTCCCCCGCCCTTCCGTCAAATACATGCCGGTTCTATCCGAGTTGTTCCGCGTATGCTGTGGAAGCGATTGAACAGCATGGTGTTTTTCGAGGAGTCACCCTGGCCCTGAAACGTCTGGCAAAATGTCACCCGCTGCATCCAGGTGGATTTGACCCGGTCCCCTAAAGTGAGACCTGATTCTATTTTATGCTGAAAGAACATTATGGATCGTAAGACAGTAATTGGTTTTGTGCTCATCGGGCTTCTGCTGATGATCTGGATGTGGATGAATGCCCCGCCGCCTCAAAAGCCGGGAACGGCGGTTGATACCCTGAAAATAGAAAAGGCCAAAGTTGATACCACGCGGAAGCAGGTTCCGGCCCCGATAGCTCAGCAGACCGACTCTCTTGGTAAATTCTTCAGGAATATTGGGAGTGGAGCTGAGAAAGATATTTTTGTCCAAACCCCATACTACGAAGCAACCTTTTCGTCGCTGGGAGCTTCACTTCGTTCGTGGATCCTGAAGGATTATAAAACCTGGAATCACTATCCGGTCAATCTCATTAGTGATGCTGCGCCCAACGGAGATCTGCATCTGTTGTTCTTGACGTCGGATGGAAAACTGATCAACTCGAAACAACTCAGCTTTGAGGCTGATGTCCCGGCGGGCTCGACTCTTAAACTTCAGAACGGTGATTCGGCAAGTGTGAGATTCACCGCGAGCATTGATGAGAAGAGAAAAATAGTTGAGATGTTCACATTCTATGGGGACAAGTATTCATTCGACCTCGGGCTTCAGTTTGTCGGTCTGGAACAAGTTATTTCAAATTACGAGTACCAGCTCACATGGTCGGGCGGTCTCCGGTACCAGGAGCTCAACACAATCAACGAATGCAATTTCGCGAAGGCATCCGCTTTTGCTGGAGGAGAGCTGACCGAAATCGATGCGACAAGCTTTGATGAAAACTATAAGCAGAACATTTCAGGCCGCATATCGTGGGTTGCCACACGGAACAAATACTTTGCCGTTGCAATTATGCCCAAGGGGAAAGAAAGTCAGGGCGCACTCCTGGAAGGAAGCAGAACACATCTTCCCGACAACGGCGCAAAAGAGAATTACAGCCTCGCACTCACGATGCCGTACACCGGGCAATCTTTTGAAACCGACCGTTTTACTGTTTTCCTGGGCCCGCTCGATTTTGATATTGTGAAGCAATATAATGTTGAACTCGAGCGCATCATGAGTCTCGGCGCGGCGTGGATCATCCGGCCAATTTCTGAATATGTCATCATCCCCGTTTTCAAATTTCTCCGCCTCTTTGTTTCGAATTACGGGATCATTCTTATCATTTTTGCGATTCTGATCAAGATTGTCCTCTACCCGCTCACGAAGAGCAGTATGACTTCGATGAGGAAGATGCAGAAGCTCCAGCCGATGATGGAGGAGATCAAAGCAAAGTATAAAGACGATCCGCAGAAGATGAACCAGCAGGTTATGCGGCTCTATAAAGAATACGGTGTAAATCCCGCCGGCGGATGTTTGCCGATGCTGCTCCAGCTTCCCATTCTGTATGCTCTCTGGGCCGTGTTCAGCGCTACCATTGAATTGCGGCAGGCGGCGTTTGTTTGGTGGATCAAAGATTTGTCCTCGCCCGACGTGATTACCACACTGCCCTTCAAGCTCCCGCTATTCGGCATCGACCAGATCAGCGGTCTGGCACTACTCATGGGTGTGACCATGTTTGTCCAGCAGAAGATGTCGGTGAAGGATCCCCGGCAGAAGATGATGGTGTGGATGATGCCGGTGCTGCTCACGTTGTTGTTCAACAGCTTCCCGTCAGGGCTGAATCTTTACTATTTCGTCTTTAATCTCCTGTCAATTGCCCAGCAGGGATATGTGAATAAATTGCACAAGGATGAGCCGTTGAAAAAGGTAGAAGAGAAGAAAAAGCGTGGAGGTGTTTTTAGCAAGATGGCGCAGAACTTCCCGCAGTTGAAGCGCTGACAGAGAAAATCTCCGTTTTATAGAAGGTCCCGTCCGGTCGCGTGGGTATGACCGGGCGGGACTTTTGTATTTCAGAACGATGTTTGTTACATTTTGAAAGACCTTTCTGCGTATGATAAATTCCCAGAACGATGTGATAGCAGCGATTGCGACGCCCATTGGCGAGGGTGGCATTTCGGTCATCCGGGTGAGTGGAGAAGATGCGGCGCGGTTCGTCGATCAAAGATTCGCCGGTCGTGTTGCGCTTTCGACGGCGAACACGCACACTGCGCACCTTGGAAATATCGTGACGCGTGAGAGGGAAATTGTCGACCAGGTCGTTGCGATTGTCTACCGGGGACCTCACTCGTACACGGGAGAAGATACCGTCGAGATCTGTTGTCACGGCGGGGTCTATGTGACGAAGAAAATCCTAGAAGCAATCTTGCAGGCCGGTGCACGTATGGCGGAACCGGGGGAGTTCACGAAGAGAGCTTTCCTCAACGGCAAGCTGGACCTGGTGCAGGCGGAAGCTGTAGCCGACCTTATCCACTCGAAAACTGACTTCTCCTATAAAACTTCTCTCCATCAGGTCCAGGGTAAGCTTTCGGCCACAATTAACGGTTTGCGGGAGAATCTTATTGATGTCTGCAGCCTCCTTGAGCTGGAACTTGACTTTTCTGAGGAAGGGATTGAACTCACAAGCGCGACGCGTGTTCGGGCAAAGATCTATGAAGTCATCGCGAAAGCGCAGGAATTGCTCAGCAGCTACCGTTATGGGAAAGTATCCCGGGAGGGAATACACGTAGTAATCACAGGGAAACCGAACGTAGGTAAGTCAAGTATAATCAATAACTTACTTCAAGAAAATCGGGCTATAGTGACTGAAATACCGGGTACCACGAGGGATATCATTCAGGAAAACTTAAATATTGATGGAGTGCTTTTCGTCATCTCGGACACGGCTGGAATCCGGGACAGTTCAGACAGGATAGAAAGTGAAGGTATCTCTCGCACGATAAACCAGATCGGCTCAGCAGACCTGATTCTATTCGTTATAGACCTGTCGGAATCAATTGGGGATGAGGACAGGCAAATACTCCGTCAGATACGATCGTCGAACCCGGACGCTGCCATAGTGATGGTTGGGAATAAGTGCGATATTGCGCAGTGCAAGAGGCCGAACCTGGCGAAGGAGTTTTCGGTGGCTCTGGATTATGTCGCCTGTTCTGCAATGACCGGGGAGGGAATGGACCAACTCAAAGATCGGATGACTCAAAGCGTACTTGGCAGGGATATTTCAGCCGTGGAGAAGAACATTGCCATTACCGACATAAGGCATAAACATGTCCTCGAAGCCGCCCTGAAACATCTCGAGAATGCCATCATGGATGTCGAATCAAAAAAGAGTAATGAATTCATCGCTTTGAACCTGCGGCTTGCACTGGATAGTCTTGGCGAGATGATCGGTGTTGTAACGACGGATGATCTTCTTAGCAATATTTTCAAGAAATTCTGTATCGGAAAATAGAAAGTTTCACGTGAAACAAGCCCAATTGAGAAGAAGCCATTTTGATGTCATCGTCATAGGGGGTGGGCATGCTGGTATTGAGGCTTCACTCGCAACCGCCAGAATGGGCTTCCAGACCCTCCTCATCACAATGAGCGAAAAGGCCATCGGGCGGATGTCGTGCAATCCCGCTGTCGGAGGTACTGCAAAGGGGCATTTGGTCAGGGAGATTGATGCGATGGGTGGCGAAATGGCGAAAATTGCTGACTTTACCGGAATTCAGTTCAGAATGCTAAATCGCTCCAAAGGACCCGCCGTTTGGTCACCAAGGTGTCAAAACGACAGGGAGTGGTACTCTGCGCATGCCCGGAAGATTTTGAAAAACCAAGAAAACCTGACAATTGTTGAAGATTTGGTTGAGAATTTTCTTGTTGATGAGAAGAGGAATGGATATCATTATTCAATCAGAGGCGTCAAGACCGGAAGAGGGGGCACGATAACCAGCAGGTCTGTTGTTCTCTGCGCAGGCACCTTCCTGAGAGGCATATTGCACACAGGGACAAGCAATAATACCGGCGGGAGGTATGGGGAGAAGGCCTCTAATGGTGTCACGGAATCGCTTGAGCGGCTCGGATTCCAAAACGGGCGGCTTAAGACAGGCACCCCGCCACGCTTGGATAGCCGATCGATAGATTTTGGGAAAACAATTGAACAACACAGCGACCATCCTCCTAAGCCGTTTTCCTTCCAAAATCGCGCAATTGGGAATAAGCTCATCCCTATGTATTTGACCAGTACAAATACCGCAACCCATAAGATTCTGTCCAAGGGGTTTGACAGATCGCCCATGTTCACTGGCAGGATAAAGGGGGTCGGACCACGGTACTGTCCTTCAATTGAGGATAAGATTGTGCGATTTCGGGAAAAGGAGAGTCACCAAATCTTCCTTGAGCCGGAAGGTTACAACACAAATGTCGTGTATGTGAACGGCTTTTCAACGAGTCTCCCCGAGGAGATACAGGCTGAGGCGCTCCTGACCATTCCGGGTCTCGAAAATGTCAAAATGCTCAGGCCCGGTTATGCTGTCGAATACGACTTTTTCCCCCCACACCAGCTCAAGCCGACATTTGAGACCCGTTTGGTGGAGGGGTTGTATTTTGCAGGCCAGATATGTGGAACGTCCGGTTATGAAGAAGCGGCGGCTCAAGGGCTGATGGCCGGGGTAAACGCGGGACTAAAACTCAAGGACGAGGAGCCAATCGTTTTGAGGAGATCCGAAGCTTACATAGGTGTTTTGCTCGACGATCTGATCAGTAAAAGCACAGACGAACCGTACAGGATGTTTACATCCCGCGCGGAATACCGCCTTCTGTTGAGGCAAGATAACGCCGACCGGCGATTAATGCACCTGGGTCATAGAGCCGGATTGATTTCACCGGAGGTGATAACCAGATTGCACGAGAAGGACAGGTTGATCCAAATGGGGATTCAATTCGCAAACGAGAAAGGTATCTCCCCAGAGCAGATCAATTCATATCTGGAACACAAAGAGTCATCAACAATTAATGAGAAGGAGAAGATAGCAAATCTTTTGAAGCGGCCCGAGGTAGATCTCGGCGAAGTGCTTGGGCAGGAATCTCTTCGAACTGAAATGTTTGTTATACAGCTCATGTCGCACTCTGACCGGAAACTCATCGAGGAAGTGATCGAACAAATAAACATCGAGATTAAATACGATGGGTACATTGAGCGGCAAGATGAACAGGTGCAGAAGTTTGAGAAGTACGAGACGATGAAGATCCCGGATGATTTTGACTATCGAAAAATCCGTGCGCTCTCAGCCGAGGGGAGAGAAAAACTTTCCAGGATTCGACCTGCTTCCATAGGACAAGCTTCAAGAATCAGCGGAGTGACACCAGCCGATGCTTCGGTGCTGATGGTTTACCTCAAAGGATAACCCTGTTTCACGTGAAAAATCATGCTATAAGTTGAATAAAAACAATAGTTTAACTTAGACATTTTGAATGAGTAAATCTCTCGGATTCCGAACTATTTGTGTGAAAAATGGTCTGGCAATTTCAGACGGGAACCTGCAACTGCTCATTCGCTATGTTGATCTACTTCTCGAATGGAATCAGAAGATCAACCTCATTTCACGAAAAGATACGGAGAACGTTTGGTCGCGTCACATACTTGGATCAATATCGTTCTTGTTCCAACTGAAATTTTATCCGGAGAGTACACTGGTGGATATCGGAACGGGTGGAGGGTTACCCGGGATTCCTCTTCTCATACTTCAGAATGATCTCAAACTTCTATTGATCGACTCGATTCGCAAGAAGATTACAGCAGTCCAGGATATTCTTGTCCGGCTGAATCTGGGTGATCGGGCGGATGCAGTGGTTGGGCGGGCGGAAGATCTTGGGACGAAGAAGGAGTTTGCCGGGAAATTCGATTATGTGATCGCCAGAGGAGTTGCACCCATGTCAGATGTCATTGGGTGGGCGAAGCCCTTTCTCAAAAAAGACGATGCTTCGATAGCGCCGGCGATTCATAAACGGTTGATCCCGAAGGGTTCGATCATTTTCCTGAAGGGAGGGGATCTTACACGCGAAATCGAAAAGGCAAGTGTGCATCACAGGCCGAGATTTGTCACAGAGCAGCGAATTGCCTTTCAGAAGGATGATGCGGCAACTGATCTTGTCGACAAAAAAATAGTGATCGTACAACCTTGAGGGACAACATGGGAAAAGAACTTTTTAGACAATTGCAGCTTCTGACGACGGAGAAGATCAATCCCCGCACCGAACGGATTGATTCTATGGAGACTGCTGACATTCTTGACCTTATAAACCGCGAGGACACAAAAGTCGCACCGGCGGTCCAGGCAGAAATACCCTCGATTGAGCGGGCCATCAATCTTGTCGTGGCTGCGTTTAAAAAGGGGGGCCGTCTGATTTACATTGGCGCCGGCACAAGTGGACGGCTTGGCATTTTGGACGCGAGCGAATGCCCGCCAACGTATGGCACGGATCCCTCAATGGTTCAGGGTGTTATCGCCGGTGGAAAATCGGCGGCTTTCAGGTCTCGGGAGGGTGTGGAAGATAACTCCGGGAGGGCTGCACGGGAGATCGCAAAACTGAATGTATCGAAGCGCGATGTTGTTTGTGGTATCGCGGCAAGCTTCCGCACTCCCTTTGTTGTTGGTGGAATAACGAAGGCGAAACAGTTAGGGGCGAGGACCATTTATATCACGACCAACCCCCGGTCTATTCTTGAGCTCTCTGCTTTTTCGGAGATTCGCAAAGTGATCGATGTTGCGATCTGTCTTGAGGTTGGCCCCGAAGTGATCATGGGGTCAACGCGGATGAAGGCGGGGACTGCGCAGAAGATGGTCCTGAACATGATCACGACCACGTCGATGATTAAGCTCGGCAAAGTGTACCGGAATTTTATGGTTGATCTCCGCATGAACAGCAGAAAACTGGAGGAACGCGCGAAACGGACTGTGATGCTTGCCACCGGAGTAGATTACACGACGGCCGCCAGAACCCTTAAGAAGGCGGGGAACCACGTGAAAACCGCAATTGTGATGATCAGGAAAAACTGTTCAGCGCCGGTGGCGCGCAAGAGATTGAAAAAGGCAAATGGCTTTGTGCGGGTCGCACTTGAAGAAGGAGCAAAGAGATGAAAGTCCCATTACTCGACGAAGAGATATTTCCACCTTTTGCCGGATTTCCGGAAGAGGGGATAACCTTCCTTAAGCAATTGAAGCGTAATAATAACAGAGAATGGTTTAAGAAGAACAAGCACCGCTACGAAGAGTTTGTCAAGCTGCCGATGCAGTCGCTTATCACATCGCTCAGGATCCCGATGTCTATGGTCGCGCCTGAAATAGAAATCAACCCTAAAAGGAATATGTTCCGCATCTACCGCGATACCCGATTTAGTAAAAACAAAGCACCGTATAAAACTCATGTCGCAGCAGTGTTTCATCCGAAGGGCCACTGGGAAGCAAGTGCCGGCTTCTACGTTCACATTGAACCGGAGGGGGTATATGCCGGCGGAGGAATCTACATGCCCGACAGTCAACAACTAAAAAAACTTCGCAGGTCGATTGCGGATCAATCGAAAAAATTCCTTGCAATTGTTGAGGATGGGAAGTTTAAAAATACTTTCGGGTCGTTGGAAGGAGAAAAATTGCAGCGAGCCCCCATGGGCTTTCCGGTTGATCACCCGATGATCGAATGGTTAAAGTACAAGCAGTATTACACAGGGGTCGAGTGGGGTGTACGCTCGTGCCAATCGGCGAAGTTCATCACGAAGCTGGTTGATCTGTATAAAGACCTGCTTCCGCTTATCCGGTTCTTCAACGAGGCTTTGTAGCGCCGCCATGTCCCCGCTGGAAGGGTGGAGAGGTCAGCGCGCTGAGTGGGTTAACGTGCCACAGAATTCGCAACGTGCTCAAAAATACTCCACGCCGCACGCTGGAAGATTTCTTCCTCTTGTAACAAACTCACCACAATTACCGACTCTTCCGTGAAGTCGTAGAAATAGCCCGGGTGTACGTAAATCCCTCGTTTTTCCATGAGTTCCACTGCCCACTCCTCGTCGCTTTTTGTCCGGGGTAATTGCAGGATTGCATTCCACCCTCCCTCGCAATTGCGCAGGCTGCATGGCGATTGGGGATGGGCGAGTTTCCCGAGAAAAGCATAATTCTCACTAACTCGGCGGCGAATCTGTCCGCATGTGTCTTCTCCACTTTTGAGGAGTGACGGAAGAGCAACCTGTGCCGGGGTATTGGCCGAGAGGAAGATGTCGTTCAGGATTTCAAACCGGGCGTTGGCTTCCCCCGCAACATCCGCAGGTCCGGAAATGACGACCCAGCCGATTTTCATCTGAGGCAGGCCGGCAAGCTTGGATAGGCCGTTGAGTGTAAAAGTAGGAGATCCGGAATAATCCGCGGTGGAGCGGGGCATCTGATTGCAGTCGAAATTGTAATCCAGGAACACCTCATCCACAATCAGTGCACACTCATGTCCGCGTATCATGTGCGATATAACATCCAGGTCCTGTTGCTTGACGAAGAGGCCAGTCGGGTTGTGGGGATTCAGCAGAATGATCGCCCGGGTTGACGAGTCAATCGACGATCGGATCGATTGGAGATCGAGATGCCAGGCCCCATCATATTGCAGGAGATATTTTTGGAGACGGACATTATTGATCTGTGCGAGGTACTCAAACAGGGGATAAGATGGAGTGGGTACGAGAATCGCATCGTTCTGATTACAGAGGAGCTTCAACAATAATGAATAAGATTCACTCGTGCTGGCTGTGAGGAAAATATCCGACGGCTCAACAGATATTCCTTTCTTTCCATAATAGTCACAAACGGCCTGTCGTGCGGAAAGGAGGCCATGAGGATCGGGCTGATAGTGGAGGATGCGGGTGTCGCTCAGTGCTTTGAGGATGCCGGAAGTCTCCGGCATGAAGCCCGCTTCTGTGGGGTTCGACAACGTGAGATCGTAAACGGGCATCCCATTCTTTATCCGGCGTTCATGGAGCTCGCTGAGTTTGTTGAGCTGCTGGGACCACGATGTTCGTGTGGAGAACATGGTTATAGCACTCGTAAATGATAAGCGAAGATTGAAATGAAACAGACCCGGGCTTGTACCCTGCGCTCCTAATCTACTTCCAGCGCATCCGCCTTTTTCTTTGACATTCTCAAACGTTCGTTATGATCAAGATATCGTTTGCGAAGACGGAGTGATTTTGGTGTGATCTCAATGTATTCGTCGTCCGAAATCCACTCGATCGCCTGTTCGAGCGAGTGAATCTTTGGTGGTTCGAGGCGGATGGCTTCATCCGCACCGCTGGCGCGCATGTTGGTCAGCTGCTTTGTCTTACAGACATTGACGATAATGTCCTCCTCGCGGGCATTTTCACCGACAATCATTCCTCTATAAACTCTTATGCCAGGCTCGATAAAGAAGGTCATTCTCTCCTGGAGTTTCCACATGGCATACGCGGTAGCCAGACCGTCCTCCAGCTGGATAATGGCGCCTTTGTTACGTGTCGAAAGGTCCCCCTTGTAAGGTTCGTATCCATGGAAATTGTGATGCAGAATTCCGGTTCCTTTCGTTTCGGTCATAAACTCTGATCTGAAGCCAAGCAACCCGCGGGCCGGAACAACAAATTCAAGACGTGTATTCCCCTGTGACTGAATCATGTTCTTCATAACCCCTTTTCGGGTACCAATGTTTTGGATCACGGCACCGGTAAACTCATCCGGTACATCGATGATAACATGTTCCATCGGTTCCGTCAAGACATCATCGATGCGCTTATAAATCACTTCAGGAGCAGACACCTGAAATTCATATCCTTCGCGGCGCATTGTTTCGATGAGAATGCCCAGATGCAACTCACCCCGTCCGCTTACCTTGAAGACGTCCGGGCTGTCCGTTAATTCAACGCGGAGGCTGACATTTGACCGGAGCTCCCGCGCGAGACGTTCGCCGAGGTTGCGCGTTGTCACGTACCTTCCTTCCTGTCCGGCAAAAGGAGAATTGTTGACAACGAAATTCATTGACATTGTCGGTTCTTCGATAGTAACGAAGGGCAGTGGGGTAGGGTCGGCGGCGTCGGCAATTGTCTCGCCAATATCGACATCTTCCATGCCTGCCAGCGCAACGATATCTCCTGCAGTGGCGATCTCCACTTCAAGACGTTTCAGACCTTCAAAGGTATAAATCTTGGTCACGCGCGCGTCATCAATTGTGCCATCCCGGCGTATCACTTTCATTGCACCACCGAGCCGTATGCTCCCGTGGTTAATCCGGCCTATGCCAAGCCGCCCGAGATAGTCATTGTAGTCGATCGTTGTCACGAGCAACTTAAATGGCGCGTCTGAATCGCCGGTCGGGGGAGGAATTTTATGGATGATCGCCTGAAATAGAGGCTCGAGATTCTTTCCCTCTTCCTCAAGTTCGTTTTTTGCGAGGCCCTGCTTGGCAATGCAATAGAGCGTTGGGAAATCAAGCTGGTGGTTGTTCGCGCCGAGAGAAAGGAAGAGCTCGAAAATTTCATCAAGGACAGCGTGTGCCCGCGCATCCTTCCGGTCAATTTTGTTGATCACAACGATCGGTTGCAGGCTGAGTTCAAGGGACTTTTTCAGAACGAACTTCGTTCCGGGGAGAGGGCCTTCGGCGGCGTCGACAAGGAGCAGGACACCGTCGACCATCTTGAGTGTGCGCTCAACCTCCCCAGCGAAATCCGAATGGCCGGGAGTATCGACAATATTTATCTTGTAGCGTTTTCTTGAGGAAGGATCGGTATAAAAAACTGCGGTATTCTTTGCCAGAATCGTAATTCCTCTTTCGCGCTCGAGTTCATTGGAATCCATGACCCGTTTAACAATTGCCTGATTTTCGCGAAATGTGCCGGTTTGGCGCAGCATATGATCGACCAGCGTTGTTTTTCCATGGTCGACATGTGCGATGATGGCGATATTTCGTATATCTTCCCGTCGTTCCATTCTTTGCATCTTTCCAGAGAATAAAAACGCCTCAAGGCAATTCTGCGGCCCGAGGCGGTGTCACAGCCCTAAGTTGTTCCACAAACTTACTCGAATATACTGAATTTTGTGGGAATATAAAAATGGGGTTACCTGTTCGACTACAATACAGGGGACATCTCTTGGTGAAGTGGGAACATAAACTTTTCATCCAGGGGGGGTGTCAAATAGTAGGTCATTTAAATTGAACAAAGGAGCAGAGGATGAAGAGCACTATTTTTCTCATGGTACTTGCGACCAGTGTAGCATTTGCCCAGCCGCACATGATGGGGAAGCACCGGATTACCACGCAGGTTGACCGTCCAGAGGGCGTCGTTAAGCGACTCGATCTCAAGGATGATCAGCTTGCGAAATTCAAAAAATACAGATCACAATTGCGCAGAGACCAGATCGAATTACGTGCAAAGATTCAAACCCTGCGCGTTGAGCTGCGGGATCTCTTTGACGCCGACAAACCAGACAAAATCACCATTGAATCCAAAATAAGTGAAATCACAAAATTACAGGGGGAGGAAAAGTTAAAGATGGTTACATTTTGGTTCGATGTTAATGCCATGCTGACACCAGAGCAACAGAAAGTCTGGAAAAAAGTCCCTCGTATGGTCCTCCATGAACGCCGTGGTGCAATGATGGGCGGTCATCGCCGTGGGTGGGGCATGATGAATCGTCAGCGCCTGCCGGACAACCCGGGCGACGAGGAGAGTCCCGGCGATAACGAGTAGAACGGTCTCTCAGCTGGCGGGTGTGGCACAGATCGTCTGAAACGCGTCGACGAGTAATTGGGCGACTTCTCGGGGCCCGCGAACTTCAATATCGGACCGATGGATCATATGAACAAGCTTCCCATCCCGAAGAAAGGCAAACGAAGGGGATGAGGGAGGCATACCGGTGAAGTAGGAGCGCGCCCGTTCGGTAGCTTCCCGGTCGGTGCTTGCGAAAACGGTCGCGATTACATCAGGTTTGACGGGTGATTGCATTGCGATTCCGAGAGCTGGCCGCGCAATTCCCCCTGCACAGCCACAGACCGAATTTACAAATATGAGGGATATGCCTTTATGATTTGCAAGAAGGGAATCAACTTCTTCTGCGGTGCGCAGCTCCCGTACTCCAAGCCGTGTCACCTCGTTCTTGAACTGCTGGATTAAAATATCGTGCATAACATCAACCTTTGAAAGAACATAACATAGGATCTGATATAGAAATATACAAAATTATTTGAGAATCACACATTCAGTTAAACCTTTCAGGATTCTCTTCAATCTAACCAATGTTCTGAGAAATACCGCCGAAGCAACGGCAAGAGATCAATGGTGCGGATGATGTGCGTTGTGAATGAGACGCGATCCCAATGAAGCATTCGTCCGCACCATTACCATTCAGTTGAATAGCGTCGATCTTCCCCGGGGGGGTGTTAAGAGTCTCTAGGCCAGCCATCTCATAGGAATCCTCCCCTCGGAACCGCCGGCTCACGAGTCAGATGAAATTTCTTTCATTCTTAAACTATTCGATTTTTTCCCTTGACATTGACAGGGGCGAATTTTATCTTTAGACTATTGGAGTCAAATGGTCGAAAAGTTAACAATCGCTGATCCAGTCCACCGGAATGGGGAGATGAAGCGCAGCCAGATTCTGGAGGCGGCGCATCACCACTTCAGTCATTTTGGTTTCTCAAAAGCTACAATGACGGATATTGCCACCGAACTCGGCATGGGAAAAGCGTCGCTCTATTATTATTATCCCACGAAGGAGGAGTTGTTCCAGGCGGTACTGACCACGAAGCATGATGCGTTCGTGAAAGAACTGGAACGTGTTGCCGATGCTAACGGCCCGGCTGTCGGGAAACTCCGGTCCTTTGTAGAAATGCGTATGGATTACTTTCACGAGTTCATGAACCTCAACCTCGTGGATTTTCAGCACTGGCAGACAATCCGACCGCAGCTGAGGGTGACGTTTAGAAGACTGGCGCAGCAGGAGTATGTGATCATCCATCAGATGATCCGTGAAGGTATCCGGAAAGGTGAAATTGAAACGGGGTCGCCCGATAAATGCGCGCAGGCGCTTCTCCAGATTATGCGTGGTGTGCGGTGCCAGTTTCTTCGCACAATCGACGGACCGCAGGTCCCGCCGAAAGATTTTCAAGTTCTGAAGCGCGAGATGATGTTTATCGCGGATATATTCTTACGCGGAATCAAAGCGTAAAACGCCGCGAAGCAGGAACGAGCTTACTCCTCAACCTTTTTATAGCCCTTGTATGAAAATGAAAAAGAAAACTATTCTCAGTCTATTGGCCGCGTTACTGGCATTGGGGGTCGTGTACCGGATCGTCCGGGGAAACGTAACCACCGATCCCCGACGCACAACGAGCCCGCTCGTACGTGTTGAGGTACCACACAAGGAAACACTTGTCGAAGAACTCAAATTCACAGGCGATATTGCTCCAATTCAGCAGGCAAACATTTACTCTAAAGTGAACGGTAACCTGGAGAAATTGTATGTCGACATCGGGAAGCATGTGGCAACTAATCAACTTCTTGCGCTCATTGACACCACAGAATTGGCTCAGCAGGAAGAGCAGGCTGCTGCGACGTACGAGAACGCGCGCCTTACGTATGAGCGGAACAAGGATTTGTTCGGGCAAAATCTGATTGCGCACCAGGATCTTGATAACGCGGAGGCCACGATGAAGGTCTCAAAAGGGGCTTATGATAACGCCCGGACGCGGTTAGGATATGCGTACATCACCGCTCCGTTTTCAGGAGTTATCACAAAGCGGCCTCTTGATCAGGGAGCCAATATTACAGCCAACAATACTTCGCTGTTTATTCTTATGGATATGGAGGCAATGAAGTTGGTCATCGACGTCCCCGAAAAGAATATCCCACAGGTGACGATCGGAAAGAAGGCGGTTCTTTCTGTCGATGCTTTCCCCGACAAGGTTTTTGAAGGGACCGTGTCGCGTTTAAGCGAAGCCGTCGACTTGTCGACCCGAACGATGGGAGTTGAAATTGATATCCCTAACAAGGATCACTTATTAAAACCAGGGATGTTTGCGCACGTTTCGCTGATCGTGCGGCAAATACCGAATAGCCTGACACTTCCCACCTCCGCACTCTCTACCGATGAGAAGGGAACGTACATCTATATCGTGGATGGGGTGACAGCGCACCGAAAGAGTATCACGACGGGGATCGAAGAAAATGGACGCATGCAAATACTCTCCGGCATTGCTGCGACGGATCGCGTCGTCACTATCGGCCAGCAGTTCGTCAAAGATGGCGCCCCTGTGACAATCCAACAATAACCCCCAATCACTATGTGGCTGACACGCTTAGCGCTACGCTATCCGATATCGACCTTCCTCTTCGCGGTCACGATCCTCGTTCTTGGATTTGTTTCGTTTCAACAGCTTCCTGTTGACCTTTTACCGAACATAACAGTACCTGTCGTTAGTGCGATCACGTTCTACTCCGGGGCCGGCCCACTCGATATGGAGCAATCGGTGACCGTTTTTGTCGAGCGCGGGGTGAGCTCGGTAAATAACGTCGATTATGTTCAATCAAGCACCCGTGAAGGAATATCCCAGGTACGTATAAATTTCAACTGGGATGCGAACCTGGATGTTGGGCTTGTGGATGTTGTCCAGCGCGTGAACCGGATCCTGAACCAACTCCCAACTGGAGTTTCACAACCGATTGTTCTTCGCTTCGATATCACGAACCTCCCCGTGTGCAATATTGCCGTCTCCGGGAATATCGACCCTCGCGATCTCTACGACCTGGGGCTGAATGTCATCGAACCCCAAATAGAACATGTCCCCGGTGTAGCATCTGCTCAGGTTCTAGGGGGACGCATCAGAGAAATTCACATTACGCTGGATCGGAGCCGGCTCCAGGCGATGCAACTGCCGGTGTCGACGGTGCTAACGGCTGTTGCAAATTCGAATCTTATCCTTCCTTCAGGCGACTTGAAAACCGGACGATTCGACTATTCTTTACAGACGGAAAGCCGATTTAATGTTGTGAAGCCGATGGAAGATATTGTCATCAAAACCGTCGACGGCGTACCGATCCGGATTAAAGATGTCGGCAGCGTTGAGGACAGCTATCAGGAAGAATCGGAGATTATCCGCATCAATGGTGAGCCGGGTCTTACTCTCCGCGTGCAAAAGCTTGCAAACGCAAATACTGTCGATGTCGTCGACAACGTCCTGCGCGCGATGCCAAAACTTACAGGCATCCCGCAGGGTGTGAACATGACGCTCTCCTTTGATCAGTCGCTGTATATCCGCCAGACGATCTCGGGTCTTCAGAGGGAAGCACTGCTTGGCGCCATCCTGGCGATGATTGTCATCATGCTTTTCCTGCGGAACATGCGAGGAACTCTCATTATCATCGTTGCTATTCCCCTTTCGATATTGATGGCATTTATCTTTTTCAGGTTCGGCGGTGTCACTCTGAATATTATGACGTTCGGGGGTCTCGCCCTGGCGGTCGGACGACTGGTAGATGACTCGATCGTCGAGCTCGAGGCGATTTCCCGACACTATAATCATCAAAAACCGGACGAAACCAAGATGGCGGCAACACTGGCCGCTGCGAAAGAAGTAGCTGCGCCCATTTTTATTTCTACACTCACAACTGTCATTGTGTTCTTGCCGATTGTGTTCCTGACGGGTATAGCAAAATTGTTGTTTATCCCATTGACCATTACAATTACGGTTGCTCTCTTTGGCTCGTTCTTCGTGTCACGAACGGTCACGCCATTGATGTGTCTCAATTTTTTGCCGCCAGAGAAGAAGCTTGACCGGACTTCAACAAAATTTTCCGACCGGGTGCGGGTGCGGGCGCACGACGCTCTCCAGAGACTCGATGCAGCATATTCAAAGCGCCTCCTCTGGACTCTGGAGCATCGCAAGGCGGTTATTCTTTCAATCATCGGATTTGCCCTTCTCTCTCTTGTGCTTGTCAAGTTCATTGGCACGGAGTTCTTTCCCGATCAGGATGAGGGACAATTTACGATTACTCTGAAAGCACCGGTGGGTACGCGCGTGGAAGTAACCGACCAATACATGCATCAGGTTGAAGATATCATCCGCAAGAACGTTCCCGAGCTTCAGGCAATGATTTCAGATGCGGGGATACCATTGGCAAGGAGCGGGAATTTCTTTGCGCGAAACAGCGGCAGCCATGCGGCGAACATCCAGGTTGCACTGGTTTCCCCCGATCAACGGAAACGTTCTATCTTCGAGATTATTTCTGCCCTGCGGCCCAAACTGGCAGCAATTCCTGGCGTTAGTACGTTCATTAGCCCGAGTGGATTTCTCAGATTTCTGCTGAACTTTGGTAGTTCCGCTCCACTCGACGTGGAGATACGTGGATTTGACCTCGATCAGGCAGCAAAAGTCTCGAAGCAAATACAGGCCATTGTCCGCTCCGTCCCTGGCGCAACAGATGTCCAGGCAAGCCGGGAAGATAACTTACCCGAACTTCGGGTGAAGATTGACCGCGACAAGGCAGGCGTGCTTGGAATCAACGTCTCGGATATTGCCAACACGATCACCACATGCATCAACGGTAGTGTCGCTTCCCTTTACACCGATCCTGTCAATGGGAATCAATATAATATACTTGTGCGCCTTAGCGAGGATTACCGTTCGAACATCGACGATCTTCGTAATGTCGTGCTCTCGACAAAGGATGGACAACCCGTCCCGCTGGGGAATGTTGCGACGATCATCAAGACGAATTCGCCCGTCCAGATCGACAGGAAATATCAGCAGCGGTTGATCGAGGTTACCGCGAATATCGCACCCGGGTATGACCTTGGAAGCGTATCAAATGCGGTGCGCGCCCAGCTCGATACATTGCCACTCCCGCCCGGGTTTGAAACAAAAATGACGGGCAATGTTGAACAGCAGCAGAAGGCATTTCTTGATCTTTTGCTCGCATTCGGGCTGGCGATTTTGCTGGTGTACGTCGTCATGGCATCGCAGTTTCAATCCCTCATCGATCCGTTCATCATTATGTTCACCGTGCCACTCGGGATCGTGGGTGTTTTCTGGGCACTCTTCCTAACAAACACGACACTTTCGGTTACGTCTTTCCAGGGCGTGATCGTCATGGTGGGAATTGTGGTGAGCAACGGCATTCTCCTCGTCGACTATACCAACCACCTGAGAATGCGAGGCGTCGAGCTTAAAGAAGCTATCGTTCGCGGAGGGATAACCCGTTTGAAGCCGATTCTCATGACTTCCCTGGCAACAGTCCTTGGATTAATTCCGATGGCAATCGGGCTTGGCGGAGAATCGACGCAGGCACCGCTTGCGGTGGCAGTCATCGGCGGTCTGAGTGTCTCGACGGCACTCACACTCTTCTTTATCCCGACCCTCTATTTCGTCTTTGAACGGCGGTTTAAGCGAGAGATGAAGTCAGCCGATTCGTCTGCTGAACAACCGGATGTTATCGAGGATTATGCATGAACCACAAATTTATTCTTCTCTTAGCTGTTGTGTTCTCGAAGGTTACCCTGGATGCAC
>JAWOMQ010000144.1:0-6618 GCA_033852415.1 Bacteroidota bacterium | reverse complement strand
CGTGATCTGGAATCGGGTGGCAGTTTCCTCGATTGCCAATCCGGGGTCGATGGCTTGTTTGCTGAAATCAGAGGACTGTTCTGCGTAATAGGATATCAATGAAGATATTAATGAGGGATTCATTGTCGACTGAGCAACCGGAAGAAACGTCCTCGGGAAGACGGAATTGGTCAGTTTCTCCAGGCGGCACGTCCCAACGGACATTCCTTCCTCCCGGAGAACCTCGAGGACGCACATGGACTTCCCCTGCGCGCCCCATTTGTCGAACCGGGTCTCGTCCTGGAGGTAGCGGCTCAATATTTTGCGGACCAGTTCTTGAGAACCGTCCGACGATTTTCTCTTTTTGATGATGTAAGACCCCCAAATGGAAACTGCAGCATCCCTCGTATCTAATATGAAAAGATCGACTTTTCCCTGGTGTATCTGTCATCACATTATGCCCGGTCGCGGGCTGATTTTGCAGGTGTATTTGGATTTCATGCACAAAAACATTTGTTTTGGGAAATAGATGTTAATGTTGGAAAGTATTGATTTACCTGATTTATTCATTTATTTTGAGAAGAATTTGAAGGCAGCTGCCGATGAAACCGTGATGCCGCCAATGATTTTGCGAGAGGGAATGAAAAGCAAATGACAAAAAATTATGACCCTGCAATGCACTCGGCTGAACATATGCTGAACCAGACGATGGTTCGAATGTTCGATTGTGGCCGGTGCGTGAATGCACATATTGAGAAAAAGAAATCGAGAATTGATTATAAATTCACGAGAGATTTGACGTCGGAAGAAAAGGAGGAAATTGAGCGAAGGATGAATGAGTTGATTCGTGCGGATTTACCTGTGAGAGAAGAATTCTTGCCAAGATCAGAAGCAGCAAAGCAGTTTAATCTGAGGAAGGTTCCGGACGACGCTGGGGAGGTGCTCAGGATCATTCACATTGGCGATTACGATGCTTGCCCCTGCATCGGCGTTCACGTCGATTCCACCCGTGAAATTGGAGAATTCAGTATCGTTTCAACGAGTTACGAGAATGGGCTTCTGAGGTTGAGGTATAAGATAAGGTCAACCCAAGGGGAGGAATAGGCGGAAAAGGGTTCTTCGATTATTTACACGAAGAGCAACCACGCGTGGCCGCGGACTTTAGTCTGCCTCCGGGGTTCAAGGCTCGCAAGCTGAAGCTTGCGGCTACCGGGCATTGCTGGGCTTTTCTCCGTGTCCCTTCGTGTAATGCTCTCACGGGGATCGAAAACATTCCTCGAACAGCGCGGCTACGACTTAGGCTTCTCGGGCGCCCAGCGTTTCAGGAAGGCCATAACTTTCGCAGGGTCATGGTGTTTGCCCGATTCCAGTGCGCCGGTGTCCTGGGAATGGAGCAGCTTTCCGTTCGAGTCCAGGACGAAAAGGTGGGGATACCCTTCGATTTTCGGATACCTCGAGAGCACCTTCTCATTCTCATTTTCCTTGCTAAAATTCACTTTCACGACAACATAATCTCTGTGCATCTCCTCAGCAAGCTCTTTGTTGGCGCCGAATAAGCTATCGAGACGGCGGCACCAGACGCACCATTCTCCGCCGACGTCGAGTAATATCCTCTTCCCGCTTTGGGTCGCTTCAACGATCGCATTATTGATATCTTTGGCTGCATCTCTTGTTGGATCGAACTTTTCAGTTCGTGCTGCAGGATGTTCGTTCTTTGCCTCTTTCTGGCAAAGACCGGAATAGGAGAGTGCGATGGTACTCAACAGGATAATGCAAATCGATCGAAGCATCATTTTATACTCCTTGTATATTGGTAACCGTTCTACAAAAATATAATGAATAGACTGGAGGAAGGGAAACTTCCCTGCACATTGCCGCCAGAAGGAACAGAGCGGTCAGATTTTCCTGAATTGCGGATAAGTTTCCGCAGGCAAGACCTTTTTGGCAAGGGGAAACAGCTCATCATTTTCACGGCTCACATGGGTTCGGAGGAGGTCGATAATGAGGCGGGAGGCATCAACCAGTTCACGGATTGTTGAGCCGTGAACCTTACTCGTCTCGACATCCATAACGCTTTTTTGCAAACGGTCGAACGCGCTCCAGAGTTGCCGGTGTTCCGCTCGAAAGGGCGCAGTCGATCCTTTAGCATACGTTTCGATCATCGGGAAGAGCATTTTCTCTTCACGCTGGTCGTGTTTCCTGAAGTCAGTATTGAAGAAGCGGATGACGTCCGCAATCCGCGAGAATGCCTGAGCGGAGAATCCATTCTCGACGATAGAGGTCACTGCGGTTTCCAGCTCTCGAAGCCGGTCGAGGACCTGTCTGTGCTCATGAAAAAAGATCTCGAACGGGTCACCCTGATGATGTTTATCCATATTACCTGATTGTGTACTGATTTCCTCACAACATGCACGGCCGGTTTCCCGGTCAGTGTTTAAAAATTCAATACGATCTCAGCATTTGAAGCCATGCGAACAATCGTTTAGGGAAAGTGAGCAACCGGAGTGATCCGAACAATAATTCCCGCAGTGAAAAGAGTCAATAATTATGCCATGATGGGCAGAACTGTGCGGTGAAATTACTCAGGAGGATGGTGTTTTTGGTATCATCCTTGATGAAATGGGGATTGGCTGGTTTCAGGGGTGAGAAGATGGAAACTGAGGTGAGTGAAGATTGGCGACGCATTGCGGTCAATCTGCCATTCCACTCCACGTTTAAAAGGCCATTTGTCATTACGCTCCCCGCTTTCATCCCCGTCCTATCATTCCGCATCCCGCTCATAGAGCGGGACAGAATCCATTCCTAGCGACTTTATGGCAACAATGGATCCCCGCTTTCGCGGGAATGACAAGAGAGCAGTGTCGCGATTCCGCTTCCCACTCAAGCCCCTTCTTATCATTCCGCATCCCGCTCATAGAGCGGGACGGAATCCACTCCTAGCGACTTTATGGCAACAATGGATTCCCGATTTCGCGGGAATGACAGGAAGAGCTGGGAAATTATCGCACTCTTTTCCGAAGACTTCTCCCGATCGGGTCCCTTTGGGACCCTCGGGACACAGTTATTACCGACCGTGGTAGATAGGTTGAGGTTTTAGCCCAACTTGGATTATCGCATCCCTTCGGGGAGCTCTCCGGCACAGACCCCGAAGGGGTCTGATGACACACGGTCGGGACAACGTCCCGACCCCAAATCGCAATAAAACAACATCAGCCCTGAAGGGGCGTGATAATATCCGCGCGCACATAAATTCCGAATCCCCCTTACGCACATTCCTGTCGTTCCCTTCCACACTGACGTGGGGACAAGATGTGATGCGGAATCCACTCCTGGCAGCGTCATAGCTTCACTGGATTCCCGCTTTCGCGGGAATGACAAATGGGCGGTGGTGTCATTCCGCTCTCCGCTTCCACGGGGACAGGAGGCGATGCGGAATCCACACAAAGCCTCTTGTCATTCCGCATCCCGCGCATGGAGCGGGACGGAATCCACTCCTGTCAAAACAGTGGCAACAGTTGGAAAACAGACGTCAGATGCGTACATTAAGGGGCATCGTTGGCGCCATCGTCTAACGGTTTAGGACGGAGCCCTCTCAAGGCTCAAATACGGGTTCGATTCCCGTTGGCGCTACTGAGTGCACCCAGTATCGGATCTTCGATTATCGAGGGGATTCGGGGTATCCGCCGAATGTGGCAATGCACTTTTCTTTCCCACGGATTGACCTCCACCTTCTCAACAATCTTCCGCAACATCTCCTTTTTCTCCAGGATCGAGAGATGCTCGAAACGATGCTCGAAATCACTCAGGAAATCTGTGACAATTTGAAAGAACGAGCTCAGATTGGCTGGCTGAATAGGATGCCGCTTTAAGGAAATTTGCTCACGTTCCAATTCCCTCTTCTCCTGTTCCAACTCACGCAGCCGGACCGCTATCATCTCGAGACCGGCTCCCTTTTCCGCCAGCTGCAGCAAACGCTGCATGTGCCCTTCCTTTTCAGCGATCAGCATGGAGATTTCCTTTGACCTCTCATGAACAGCATCGGGCTCCGCCCGAAAGAGCTCTTTCACATAGAGTTCTGTCTTTTCGATAAAGGTTGAATCAAGAAGACTCGACCTGATACTGCTTAAGACAAATTGCTCCAGCGTATCTTGTCTAATGGAAAACCAATCGCAAACCGATTTCCCTTTGTTGAGATATCCCCCATCTACGTAGTACCGGTTTCCCGATTTCTTGTGCAAGAACCCCTGATAATTGAATCGACAACGCTCACACCTGACTAATCCACCTAAGATGTAGGAGCTGCGATAGGTGAACCCGTTCGGTTTTCCCGACGTCCGTTGCGGTGAGGGTGTGTTTGCTCGCTCGAACAATTCACGAGATACTATCGCTGGATGGGCATCGGGGATTATAATCCAGTCCTTTTTGTCATTGACTCGCTTGAACCGGTTGAGTCCTGAAGTGAGCCCCTTCTCGCGAGCCACGAATTTACTGAACGACAAACGATTGTAAACCCGGTCACCCGTATATGAGGGATTTTGAATGATGGTCATTATTGAACCGCCGCTCCATTTTTTATCCAGGTTCCGCCATCGACCCCGGCGAGGACATGGGATGTGCTGTGCATTCAAACGGTCGGCAATGCCGACATATCCAATTCCACTTACTTTCATCTCGTAGATTTTACGAACGGTTTCAACCTCAGATGGATCACCCAGTTCCCAAACGACTTTTTCCTGTCTCGGGACCGTTCTAAGGCCATCCCGAATTTCTCTGCGTTCGCCCGATTGCATATCAATCACGATACGCTTATAGCCATACGGGGC
Organism: Bacteroidota bacterium; assembly: GCA_033852415.1. Classification (GTDB taxonomy): domain Bacteria; phylum Bacteroidota; class Ignavibacteria; order UBA10030; family SZUA-254; genus DATKPE01. Next base: position 1,816 of record JAWOMQ010000144.1, on the reverse strand, counting down.
CGTCCCCCCACGGGAATATTTGCCCTGCTGATCGGACATCATTCCACGCCGAACTGCACGCGACAGCTTCTTCGAGTACTCACTTGCTTCCGCCGATTCCACAACCTCGATTACATAACTGCCGATATCGTCTTCGTTCCTGCTACTTGAATGAATGATGCGAACTTTGATACCATGCCGTTCCAGGTGCATCTTCCAGTACGCATTCTCCCGAGGATTAATGGCCCTTCCCCATCGGCTTTCATCATACACCAGCACATAGCCAAACTGCGGATTTTGTTCAACTCGCCGAACGAGGCGTGAGAAGGCTGGTCGGTTGAGAAAATCCGTGCCACTCTTCCCTTCATCACTATACCAATCGACGACAGTGAAACCGTTTTCACCAGCCCACGTCAGGATTTCCTCTTTTTGTTGAGGAATCGAAGTTGCGCCTTGCTCATCCGTAGAACACCGGACATACCCGACTGCCAAATTGGTAACTTTAGTTTCTCTCATCAATATCCCCCCTTCCTGTTGTTACATCCCATGGATTAGCCTTCTGATCTTGGAGGTGTCCCCCAGGTCGCAATTCACGGTAAATTATCCCCGCAACCATCTTTGCAAGTGAATTAAAAGCCTCTTCAGTGAGTTCTTCCGTCCGAAGGACCTCAAACTGAGTTTGAGATGATGACTTCTTTAGAGAGCTGAGGCACTCCAATGACTCAGCCAGTTCAGACGGCACCACCTTGATATCACCTCCATCGTGCTCCCTTCTCTTGTTCAAGGTGTGCCTTTCACCATACGAATATTATTATTTAAGAACAAGCGCATTTTATAAATATTTTTGTGGTCTGAAAATGAAAAAAGCTCTGAAGACTCTGAACACCAAATACGCGATGAACCCGAGGGAGGAAAAGTAGATGTAGAATTCCCGGTTGTCCGTGCCGATGGAAAAGATTTTGAACATCGTGAACATGGCAACGCCGAAAATGTAGATCGGGCCCATGTTGAAATAATGTCCTTCGTCGACCTGGCGAAGTTTGCGGATTTCGTCTGTGTCAATGTACTTCTCGCGCGAACCATGCCAGAGCATGTTCTTGATATGGAATGGATTCCCGTTAGCTGCTTTGAGGATTTCCCGCCGGTAGAGCTCGCGGTCAATGATGTGGAGCGGATACTTTTCGAAGAAATAATTGATCAACTGCGTGCACACTTGTTCAGGAAGCGGTTCAATCTGAATTTTATTGAAAGAGGCCCAAATGCGCTTGAACATGAAGTTTTCTTTCATCTGGACGACGGCGGTACAGATGACCGCAATATTCAAGAGCATTTCAATGAATGCCTGCTGTGTGGGAGAGATTCGATCCAGATTATCAAAGAAAATCAAGTAGGCGATTTCAGATTGAGAGATTCCTTCGAAGAGAGTCGACTGGAGTTTGTTGCTACCAAGACCCGTAAGTTTCTTCTTCGCCACGAGCCAATCACTTCGCTCTTCTTCTCCCCCAACATTAAGGTCACCGTTATAGTAGAGCTTCTCAGCCATCTCTTTCAAGCAGTCTCCAAGAGGACTGGAGTGTTCGATGAAGAGGATTTTGTATTGATTGGGATTGATGCGAACACCGAGTTGACCGCGAATCTGTGTCATTACGTTGGCCGAAAAATCGATACGCTTTGTTCGTCCTGAGAGGATCCATTTCGCTTCGAGCATGAGCCTCGTTTTACCGATGCCTTTATCTCCCACGACAAGTGTATGGCGCCCGCGCTGGAGGTTTCTGACGAGCTCGTAAAGCTCGTCGGTCCGCCCAAAAAAGGTGTTGTCTTGACGGAGGTCTTGTAA
>JAWOMQ010000124.1:0-6519 GCA_033852415.1 Bacteroidota bacterium | reverse complement strand
GAATCGACATTCCATTTCTGGGCAGCAGCGACAATCAGCATTTGCCGGGCTGTCGCACCGGCAATCCTTAGCATCTGCCAGGAGCGGCGCACACTGGAGCTGCCACCGGTAGACTCGTCACCGAATTTTTCCGGATCTGCCGGCGCCTGACGAATTGAAATCCTGGTCCAATCTGCTTCCAGCTCATCTGCTATAATCATGGGAAGCGAAGTTCTGACACCCTGCCCCATCTCCGATTTCGCAACGGTTAAGGTTACCCGGTTGTCTCTATCTATTTCAAGCCATGCATTCGGTGCAAAATCATGTTCACCCTGAAGGGAGGAGTAGCCATTCGATCGAGAACGAGGAATGTAGAAACCCAGGATGAATCCCGCGCCCGCCGCGCCGGTCACCTTTAAGAAGGTCCTGCGGTTGACTGTTGAGATCGCGCTCATCACCTTTGACCCTCCGCACTCGCCCGGCGAATGGCTCGCTTGATACGGTTATATGTTCCACACCGGCATATGTTACCCTCCATCGCTTGATCAATCTCATCCTCGGTCGGGGAAGATTTGCTGGCCAGGAGAGCTGCCGCAGACATGATTTGACCGGATTGACAATAGCCGCATTGAGGTACCTCCTCAGCAATCCATGCCTTCTGGATCGGGTGCAGACCTTTTAATGATAAACCTTCGATCGTCGTGATCGACCTTCCGGCGATCTGATCAAGAGAGGTGACACAAGATCTGATGGCCTCGCCATCCATGTGAACCGTACAGGCACCACAGAGAGCCTTCCCGCAACCAAACTTGGTTCCCGTGAGACCAAGAGTGTCCCGCAGCACCCAGAGAAGGGGAGTCTGTGGATCAACATCCACAGTTGTCTTGTTTCCATTGATTACAAACGTTACAGAGGCCATCTCCAACTCCCTTACAGTTATGTTTGAGAACGCGCACATTCTGTCGCATGGGATAATTTATGATACGATAATCATCAGTTTTCCACAATGCCAAATCGATCAATTTTTTAGGATTAAAATTATTTAAAAAAATCACCACGTATGTGCTTCAACCTAAGTTCATGAAAGACAATTACATATGCATTTACTCATTTGAGGACCACTATTTTGCCTGTGTATGTAAATGATCCTGCGGATGGGACGCTTCTCACAGTCTCAAGCCGATAGAAATAAATTCCCGACGGATGGTTCTCGGAATTCCAAAGATAAAATTTACTCCCCGGAGACTGGATTTCCCCTGCAAGATCATCGATTGTCCGACCGAGGATATCATACACAATAAGCCGGACATAACTTGTCCCGCTGAGATGGTATCGAATTGTAGCAACCGTTCGAACTGGATTGGGATATATCTGATCGATCGATGTAGATTCCGTGTTGTCCTGCGGAACCCGGTCCCGAAGGGAAAAAAGATAAGAATAACTACTGAGAATCCCGACCTCCTGGTCATCCTTCGGGAGCGAAATGGCGAATGTATCCCGCGGAAACCGGGATGAATCCACCAGATCCCAGACTGCGCCGCCCGAGCCGTCGTCATGTAGAATGCAGTTGCACCACTCATGATAGATGGTCGTTTTGTTATCGATCGAGCCAAATTCGCCAAGGAGAAACGACTTCCCCATCGCCTGTGAGATTCTGCAATGATCGGCGATCCACGTCTTGCCGACACTCGTTGTGACTTCTTGACGCCAGGGATAGAGGTGAGGGGCAGAAAAGTCAACTGTTGGGATACGAATATTCTCGCGGAATGAGGAACCTGTTGATCCATCAAACAACCAGGATTGATCATTGTATTGGTCGATGGGGCTGTAGAGATAATTGGTGATATCAAATCCCTCCTCTCCCGTCCCCACGAGATGGTTCGGATCCAGTGACTTTACGAATGCCGACATTTCGACCAGCCATCCTCGGATGAGCGCTCCACTTTTATCGGAGGAGCGAGGTTCATTCGCTAACTCCCATCCTGCAATCGTGGGATCATCTTTATAGAGACAACCATTCACCGTGTTCACACGCAGCAGCAGCATCGAAACATATGCCTTATACCACGACTTGATTTCATCGAGCCTGTAAAAATCATCATGCACAAACCCATTACCCACGCTGATAGCGTATCGCTGCCCTCGTGCTCCGGATACAAAAACTACAGCTGGATCTAAGATTGAACCTGAGGTCGCAGAAGAATGATCCGTTGCATACCATCTCACGTAACGGTCCATCCCCCCATAATCATCCCAATTATTCACTAATGGAAGCAATAGAAAGACTCCGGATTGACGGGCTTCGTTCAGCACCAAATCGAGCGCACGCAGTGCGTGTTCATTGTAGCGGTAAGGAGCCAGCTGAATAACCGCAGAATCCGATGTATCCTCGCCATCATTGAATCCCCACGTCCGGATTAAATTGAAATGACGGGTCCGGGCGACGGAAAAGATTTCGGTTACGACCCCCGAGTCACCACGGGCGAGGGATTCTGTAAGATAATAGGAATTTGCACCGATAAGTGATATCCTCCGCCCCCCCAGTGTCAGATATCCGCCTTCATTTCTGATGAATTGCTGTTGAGTTGTACCTGTTGAAAAAAGGTCGGTTGAAAGAAATAAGCTGATTAGTGCAATCAATGAATATCTGGATGAAAAGAGCATCATGATTGTCCATAATTGAGCGGAGAATCTCGTGCTGAGATGGATCATGATATGGATTTGCCTCCCGATAATCAAGAAACCTCACAATCGTGCGTCAGGCTACAACTAAGAAAGAATTGCAATTGAAGGAACTCTGGATATTCACCTATGATACTGCAGGGTGCTGGGCTTCAGCGGCACATTCTCACCGGTAATCTCGTTTCAGCACCGTCATTCCAAGTTTAAGCGCACCATAACCGAGAAGCACAGAAATAATTGCAATACCGGATAGAGAATATTCCAGGAAATGTCGGCTAAACGGGAGGTCTCGAAGGTAATGCCCAAAATATTCACTGAGGGGGAGAAATATCACAGCCACAACGACGCAGATATAGAAGAGGCTAAGCAAAAACGTCAATGTGGCGCTTTGTGAAGAGGCAATCCGGATCGGGTTTTGCTCCTGGAAGTCTGCGAAGAAGGCTCCCGCTCCCATATTCAACCCGATCATTGCAATTGTCCCGGATACCATTATAACTGATGCGATACTACTTAACCCTGGGTACGAAACAAGAGAACGATGGGAGAACCAAACCAGGACTTCGCCCAAAAAAACAACGGGAACGAAGGGGATCAATGCTTTCACCCAGTAAAGCTTCCGGCGGCTGACCGGCGCCACGAGAGGTAACCAGAAATTTGCCCCCTCTGAACTCATGCTCGGGTAAACAAACCGGAGTGCGATGGACGCGATCAGAAACAGGTTAAAGACAAGGATCACCAGATATGCCAGTGCCTGAAGGTTTGGAAGCGGTTGTTTAAGATTGATGCCTGCAATGCTCCCAATAAATGTCAGGATCAGAAACACGATAATGGTAATGTGGATCCACTGGCTCGGTTCCCGAATGAATTGCCACAATTCCTTTTTGATCATAACACTGGTCTGCATCTCAAGCCGTGGCGGATTCCTCAGCGAGAATATCCGCAAGAAGGGAGGATCTGATCCGCGACTGGTCTGCACGTTCACAGAGTTCACCCAACTTGCATAAAACAGTTTTCTTCCCATAATCACCATCATCGCAAATATCGCTCCGCACGCAATGAGCAGGAGAAGAGTATATGAGAACGCAAATGAAGTATCGCCGCGCATCGTCCAATAAAGCGATTCTGCGATCCATTGGTTCGGCAGAAACGAAGCGAAAGGAGGATCAAGGTTACCAAAATATTGGTCCATATGTGGATAGTGTTGCCAAACCTGCGCCACCAGTTTCACGGGATTTGTAATGCTGAAGTAAACCGAAAGGACGGCAAAGTAGAAGAGCACAAGTCCGCCTATCATCTTAGCCGCACCAACCTTTACGACATATCGCATGAGAAGCAAGAGCATCATAACCGCAAGACATCCCGAAATAAGCATGAAGGGCAACAGCATGAAAACCATGGTCTGCAAATAAAATGTCCAGCTGGCATGAAAATATGATCCATAGCCGAGGAGAACGGAGAACGCAACTAGAAAAAAGGGGAGCGAGCTGTAGAAAAAATTGTCCAGAAATTTTATGAGAAACAAACTCGTATGAGCAACGGGCTTTGTGAGATAATAAGCGACTTCGGAAGATCGATAGAATGCCGCATACGCGACGATAAGGTTACCGACATTGATTGAGAGGAAAAACACAAAGAGCAGCATCGACAGAAATCGATGGTAGAGAAACGAACCGATCCGCATCGAGTCAAGAAGATAGGAAGTCGTCACCCGCGCTGAAAAGTACGCGCCAAAAGCAAACCCTCCGAACACAATGATCGAGGCAAAGAACTTGATTAGGTTCACCGACCTCCATCGTGTGGTATGTTTCAGCAAACCCCGGCATTTGAACAAGAGCATGTGGGCTATTTCCCTCATAATGCCGTCATTCACCCGATGCTCATTTTGTCAATTCAAGAAAAGCCGATTCAAAGGTACCGTTGTACTTATCTTTGAACACCTGAAAACCTCCTAACGAATCTTCAAAGACAAGCTTCCCCTCCTTGATAACGCCAATGCGCGTACAGAGTTCCTCGACGACAGGGAGACTATGGGTCGACATAAAGATCGCCGCACCTCCGTGCACCTGCTCTTTGAGGACCTCTTTCACAATATGTGCACTCCGCGGGTCTAGTCCGACCATCGGCTCATCGATGATTAACACCTTTGGTCGATGGAGTAGCGCTGCGACAATCACTGTCCGTTGCCTCATCCCCTGCGAAAAATTTTCGCTCCGCTGATCAATCCAGGGTCCAATTTCAAAGCGCTCAACAAGCTCGTTGATCCTTTTCGTAATCTCGTGGTGATTCATTTTGTACAATCCGCCGCTGAAATAAAGAAATTCCCTGCCCGACAATTTTTCATACAGGAATGGCTGATCAGGAATATATCCGATGACCAGCTTGGATTTCGTCGGGAATCGTTCTATGTCGGAGCCGTCGATTTCGACCGTTCCGGAAGACGGCGAATAAAGCCCAGTCATCATCTTGATGGTCGTGGTTTTGCCCGCCCCGTTGGGACCGAGTATTCCATAAAATTCACCTTCGCCCACTTCGAGGGAAACATTATCAACGGCGGTAAAATGGCCAAATTTCTTGGTTACCTGATGCAGTCGAATCATTCCGGTTTGATTAATCGTTGATAGTCATCAATTATTCAAAATTATCGATAAAATTCAACACTTACACGTCTTACGTCACATTCCTTCTGCTTCGTTTGCAACGCCGCCCACGGAGTACCTGCAATTTATACCCCGGTCGAGCAATCGATGCGCATGTATCTCCCTAAACTTTCACCACAGAATAAGTAGGTGAATTCTGGATTAAGACAGTAAAGCGCGGTTCATTGACGTAGAAGCTTACGATACACCTCCTCATAGCGAGTGACATGATCGGAAAGGAGAAATTCTTTCGAATAGAGACATGCCTGCTGCTTCAGCTCGCTCAATTTATATTGATTGGATGAGATCTCTCGCAAAATTGACGCCATTGCGGCACTATCTCCGGGTGGTATGAGATACCCTGTGAGGTCGTGCTTGACTATCTCAGGCAGCCCACCGATCCTGCTCGCGATGACAGGAATGCCGTACTGGTACGCCTCGATAACTGTCCGGTTAAATGGCTCATACCAAATGGATGGTGCTACCATCACGTCGGCTGATTTCAGCAGTTCTCGTTTCCGATCCTCTTCAACACGACCCTCGAATATGATTCTCGAATCATGTCCGTACTGTGTCTGAAGCTTAGGTAGAAGCGGCCCATCACCACACAAATGGAAACTGATCCGAGCATCACCCAACATTGCAAGCGCATCAAGCGCCACCTGAGGTCCCTTTGCCGCCTCCACCCTTCCCAGAAATATAACATTGATGGGAGAATCGGACCGACGTGAGATTCGTGTGTTCTGATTCCATTCAATAGTCGGGATCGCATTGCGGATCACAACGGAAGGAATGCCGAGGAAAGCCCCATGATCATGATGTTTATCCAGCACGAACTGTGAGATGCCTACCACCATTTCGGGCATTCCATTCAAGCGCAACCGGCCTGCGCCGACCATTGTACAGGTCGTACAGCGCCGTTCGCACAATCGGCCGCCCCGACTCATGAGGTTACTGCGAAGGCAGAGAAAGTAATAATCTCTTATCGTGTGGACTATGGGTATCCGTGCTCCCCTTCCGGCACGCCAAACAGAGGCCGATAAACCGCTCAGGACATTCGTGTGCATGATATCCGGCTTCTCGCTATTCAGGATAGAGGAACATTCTCGGAGTACGAGCCAGTTTCGCAGGTCCCGGGCATGCCATAATACTTTCGAGCTGAAACTTTTTACTTCACTCAAAAGCAGAGAATTTGTCACAGCTGTTCGAAGTCTATAGACTC
>JAWOMQ010000138.1:0-18784 GCA_033852415.1 Bacteroidota bacterium | reverse complement strand
TGCCAAGTCGTTTCTTGCGAATAAGTTCAGTCGGATTCACACGATCATTTCAGAAGTTCATAGTTCAATTTTCACAACAAACTTTCTGCCGCAGGTATTGCACTGCACTTCAAACGTAACCCAGTTATTTCTCTCATAATGAGAAATTTCAGCCAACTCCCCGTCACACTCATTGATGATGCATTTCTTGATATCGAGGCGGAATTTCCCCCTTGAATTTTCATTCTCCAGACTGTATGTCATCGACGGCACCTCACAATTTCCCAAGCATCCTTTGTCCGAGCAGAATGCCACAAATGGATTTTGCGTCGACGATCTCACCACGGTCGATCATGGCGACAGCTTCGTGCAGGGGAATCAATTCCATTGTCATCGTCAATTCCCCTTCTTCCAGAGCCCGTCCTTCCGCTCTTTGAGAAATCCCTCTGGCGAGATACAGATGAAGCAACTCACTGCAGAAACCGGGGGAAGTATAAATTGCGGTGAGCCGGGTCCACTGCTCTGCGCGGTATCCTGTTTCTTCACCAAGTTCACGCTTAGCACATTCGAGCGAATCTTCACCCGGGTTCAGTTTTCCCGCCGGAAGTTCCCAAAGAAACTTGTCCATGGGATAGCGATGCTGCCGAATCATGATAACTTCAGTTTTGTCATTAACAGCAAAGACCACCGAACCGCCAGCATGCTCAGCAACTTCCCGGATAGACCGGTTTCCTGAGGGATACTCGACTTCATCCACAATAACGGTAAAAACCCTTCCTTCGTACAATGTATTTCGCTTAATAAGTTTGAGACGCATTTTCACGAAACCGGAGTAAAGCGTTGTACGCGGGGGAACTCGATGCCGTTCTTCTGCAACTCACTGTATATCTTCTCGCGAAGATCAGTCTCCAATTCAAATTTCTTCATCAGATCAATGGTCTGAATGTGGAGACGCATACGGATGGCCGCGTCATCAAACGAACTGACATAAATCTGGGGTAGCGGGGACTGTTGAATTTCCTTATGTTGCGCAAGTATGCCGAGAATCAACGCGCGGACCCGATGAATGTCTGTTCCATAGGCAAGAGGAAACTCTATGAGCACTCTTGTACTCGTATCCGGGAGGGTGAGATTGAGAAGCCGGTTTTTGATAAGCTCTCCATTGGGAACAATAATCAGATTATTATCGTAGTTCAAGATCCGCGTACTTCGCAGGCCGATTGCGGATATTTCCCCTTCCTCACCCGAAGGGAGCCGCACCTTATCGCCGATCCGTATGGGCTGATCGACAAGGATAACAAACCATGCAATCATATTTGCGAGGGTCTCCTGGGCAGCAAGAGCGATCGCGAGAGAACCGACACCAAGGGACACGAGAAAGCCGCCAATATTGACACCCAGACGATCCAAAATGATCATCCCAACGATAAAGAATATCAGGATATTGATGAGCTTTGACGTGAATGGTACTACCGCAGGTGCGAGGTTGCTTTGATTCTTCTGAGATACCCGCTCTGCATACCATTGAACGCTCGACTTCAAGAGCCGGCCGATGAGATGAGAGATCAGGAGCGCGAAGACAATAAAGAGGCCGATCGCGAGATAGTCGAGGACTTCGTGGGCAGTGACCGCTTGGGGCTGAATGACCTTCCGGATTTCCCGGATTGCAAGACTGCAACCCACAATAATCGAAAGCGGGAGAATTTTGGATTTCAGGGCAAGAATTATCCTGGCATCAATTTCTCTGGTTGTCCGCCGGGTGTGGCGTCGCGACAGGAATTCTATGAAGGACTTGAGAATCTTGCCCAGGATCGCACAGGACAGGATAATAAGAAGTGAAATTACGACTTGATTTAAGACCGGATCCTGGAACATTGGTAATTAATATTAGTTGGTCGTGTTCGGTCGGCTTCCCGGTTTATCGATCGGCACCTTCATCCGGCATAACGGGCAGGCCCGCGGCTCGTACGTAATACTGTCGAGCGCGAGCGCGGCAAACAGATTGGGCAAGCCGGTTCTTCCGGCGCTCCGGTCGACAATCGCGCCCACACCTACCGTTATCCCATTGTTCCTCCCGACAATCTCAATGAGCTCAGAGACAGATCCGCCCGTTGTGACCACATCCTCGCAGACGAGGACTCTCTCGTTTGCACCGATAGAGAACCCACGCCGCAGCTGGAAGTCCTTATCTTTCCGCTCGGCAAAGATCGTGCGAACGTTCAACTGACGCCCGACCTCCTGCCCGACGACAATTCCACCCAGGGCCGGGGCTACAACCACATCGACATTCTGATCCCGGAAATGATCCGCGATCTCCCGGCAAAGAAGTTCATTATTTACCGGAAACTGGAGCACTTTTGCACATTGAAAATATTGTGGACTATGAAGGCCGGAGGAGAGTTGAAAATGTCCTTCGAGCAGACCCCCCGACGATTTAAACATTGTCAAGATCGCATCGTGAGTTAAGTTTGTCAACCTCGCTCTCCTTCGGATTTACACACGGGAGTAGATCGATGAAGCAAGCGCCGGACAGCAGTGAGGACAATAGGCCGGACACGCTCGGTATAACCCCAACTCATAGTTGATTGATCTCCCTGGCAAGAGAAAAGTCTTTTTCAGTCAACCCTCCGGCGGAATGTGTCGAGAGTGATAGGGTGACCTTATTCCAGCGGATATCAATATCCGGATGGTGATTGGCCTTCTCGGCCCGGAGTGCAACAGCACTTACGAATCCGATGGCTCGGGCAAAATCCTCAAATTCGAATATTTTCCGTATTTCGTCCCCCTCCCTTTTCCAGCCGGGAAGCTTCCTGAGATATTGTGCAATCTGTTTGTCGGATGACAGTTCCATATCAATCCCCTCAAGATTTTGAAGACTGAGACATTATCAAAACACCCTCCGCCCTACGCACTCTGCCAAGCTTCTGACCCAAGAAACGCTCACCCACCTCTGTGAATTTCAAAGGTATGTCACTTACATAGAACTGGATGTTGGGTTTTTGCTGGTTCGCGTTCTTCAACTGGTTTACCTCAAGCACCTTTTCAATCTCCAACGCTGCCGCTTCGCCGGAATCAATCAGAATCACACTTTGTTCGAAGACATTTTCGATAACTTTTCTGAGTATCGGATAATGGGTACACCCTAAGACTAAGGTATCGATTTTCTGAAGCTTGAGCGGAAACAAGTATTCCTTCGCGACGATTGCTGTTACCTGATGATCGATCCACCCTTCTTCCGCGAGCGGAACGAACAGGGGGCATGCCTGCCCGAATACCACTGCCTCGGCTGTAAACTGCCGAATCGCGTTCGTATATGCATTTGAGGCGATCGTGCCGATTGTGCCGATCACACCGATTCTTTTCTTTGGTGAAGCTGCGACCGCAGCTTTTGCGCCCGGGACAATAACCCCAATCACGGGAACTTTCGAATGCTTTTGCACGACATCCAACGCAACCGATGAAACCGTGTTGCAGGCCACAACGATCAGTTTAACATTCTGCCGTACAAGAAACTCGGTATCCTCAGCGGCGTACTCCCGCACGACCTGGGGCGACTTTGGGCCATAGGGAACGCGGGCCGTATCACCAAAATAAACAATATTTTCAGCAGGGAGGTGCTCCAGGATGGCGCGAACGACGGTCAAGCCACCGATGCCCGAGTCGAAGACACCGATAGGTCGCGATCGCTGGTCGGATGGATTCATACATAATAAATATAGGAATTAGAGGAAGGATTAACAAACCTGAATTTTTCGAACGTCTGCTCCGCCAAACACCCGACTCTGGCACCGCAAGTTCCGATGCCTGATGAAAATTCCTCTGTATAGATTTCCACAGGATGAATAGCTTTGCGAACTATCCGGCTCTGATCGAGGTCTTGCTTTTCCCGGTGAGATATCGCCCTCTCTCATTTCGGTAGTTTTAGCCACTTTTCAGATGTTATCAAAAACAATTGAGACTCATGAAAAGATTTTGTATCTTTTACGTCGCCCCACCGACGTCCGGATGGTCTGGTACCTTACGAGATAACAAATCTTTAGCAAGACTATAAAGGGAATCATTGTGGCACACGTTATTAGTCTGTTCTTTCATTTTATCGGCTTTGGCCTCCTCGTTACTACGATAACTGCGGGTTACCTTCTCAACGGGCAGTATAAGAAGGCCCCGGATCTTCCCACAAAAGTGATAATTCTGAAAGCACTGAGGGTCATCGGAATTCTGAGCCCTGTAGCGATGCTCATCATGCTCATTACAGGAATCGGCAACATGCAGTCTCTCGGCTATACGGTCCTCGACCTGCCAGGATGGCTTGCCTACAAGATTATTCTTTTTACAATCGCCTTGATCAGCGGAATTATTTTTGCTGTGAAATCGCGGAAGCGCGCGGCGCTTATCCAACAAATGGCAGGCGGGACGACCCCTGCAAATGCGCGGGAGACCATCGAGAGCTATGATAAACAAATCAGTTTGTTTTATCTTGTTCTGTTAATCCTCCTCATTCTGATTCTTTTCCTTTCCATCAACGGTCGTCTCGGGGCACAGTAAGTCTCATGCAAGAGTTCCTGCTCTATATCGACGGCAAATTTGTAGATACCGCATCCGCCCGACGATTTGAATCGATCAATCCATTTAATCGGAGCCTAGTCGGGAGGTTTGCGCAGGCGAATGAAACGGATGTTGATAAGGCAGTCGGCGCTGCGCGGAGAGCATTCGACCATGGACCGTGGCCCAGGATGACCGGTGAAGAACGGGGCAAGTATCTCAAGACCATTTCCGACAAGATCAACGAACGAAAGGATTCATTTGAACGTTTGGAGGTTGAGGATTCCGGAGGAACGATTCGAAAGGTAAAGGAGGATGTCTATTTGAGTGCACGGGCAATGAATTATTTCTCGCGCCTCGCAACAGTGGAAACCAGCAGACCGGTTGATGGGCTTTCCAAGCCCGGGTTCAGCGAAAACATTCTTCTGCGTGAGCCGATGGGGGTTGTTGCCGCGATTACCCCCTGGAATTTTCCATTGAAGATGGCAATCTGGAAATTGGGTCCGGCCTTGGCGGCGGGGAACACCGTTGTTATCAAACCCTCAGAACTGGCTCCCGCCACCAGTATGATGCTCGCACAAATTTTCCATGAAACAGGGTTTCCGCCCGGTGTCGTGAACTTCGTTACCGGGCTGGGAAGTGAAGCCGGAGAAGCGATGATACGACATCCCGGCGTTGACAAAATTTCCTTTACGGGCTCGACGCGGACCGGCAGACACGTCATGGCTGCAGCGTCCTCAACACTTAAGAAATGCACACTCGAATGCGGCGGAAAATCCGCAAATATCGTCCTCGATGACGCCGATGTTGATCTGGCTGTTGATGGTGCGCTATATGCAGCGTTTTACCACCAGGGACAGTGTTGTGAAGCCGGTACCCGTTTATTCCTTCCAGCTAGTCTGAGTGATGAATTCATCTCCCGGATGGTCAAAAAGGTGGCAAAAATGAACATCGGGGATCCGGGGGATATGTCGACTGACATAGGGCCCGTGATATCGGCGGCTCAACGAGACAAGATTTTTGCGTATATTCAGCAGGGCCAACAAGAGGGAGCTGATCTCGTGGTTGGTGGCACAGCGCCGTCGGACCCGGGCCTTGCAAATGGATTCTTTGTCGCTCCTACGATTTTTTCGAATGTGCGGAATTCAATGACCATCGCTCAAGAGGAAATTTTTGGCCCGGTACTATCGGTAATAAACTACTCGACGGCTGATGAAGCAGTTTCGCTTGCTAACGATTCTATCTACGGGCTTGGTGGCGGGGTATGGTCGCAGGACAGAGAGAAAGCATTATCAGTCGCCCGACGATTACGGGCCGGGACTGTCTGGATAAATGAATGGCACCTGATATCAGAGAAGGCTGCATTTGGCGGATACAAACAAAGCGGTATCGGGCGGGAATTTGGCATTGAAGGGTTGATCGAGTACATGGAGACCAAGCATCTCCATATTGATGAACTTGGGAACCGGGAAAAGAAATTCTGGTACGATACAGTGGTACCTCACTCATAATTTTACTATTCACCATTTCATGGAGTAGAAATACAATGAAATACTTCATACTTCTTCTCATCGTCATTTCCACCTTCTTCTTCGGGTGTGGAGAAAAAAAAGTTGAAGTCCTGCCCGTGGGCGAAATGGAACAATACACTGATCCGGCATACGGTTTCAAGATTGACCACCCCACGGCATGGAAGAATTACGGCACGGCGGGTAAAGCCGTATTCGCGGCATCTCAGGACGTTCTCGATAAGTTTCTGGACCCCAGAACCGGCATCGAAGGAGAACAGGTCACGGTAGAGGTGCTTCCGTATGCAGGGAAAACACCCGCTGACATTATTCAATCCGTGAAGGATGACCTCAAGCAGCAAAATGCAGAATTGCAACCCGATGTTCAGACGACCGTAGGCGGTAAGCCCGCAGTGATGATCGAGTATAGAGTTCAGGCTACGACAAAGACCAGCATCTACGGCCATCAGGATCTTGTTCAGGGTGATACTGCTCTCTATAAGATCGACTTTGAAGGATATGGTGCTCAGTACGGCGCGCATGTCAACATCAACGATGCGATGCTGAAATCGTTTGTGCCGCCGGTCGTCGTTGCGAAGAAGCCCGACGTGTGGAACCCCTCGCAGAACCTGAGCGTTTACGACTCGAAATACTTCAGCTTCAAGTATCCTGAAAACATGGAGTTCGTCGACGTGAAGAAAGGAAACAATGATTTCGCCATGGAGATGCGTGCCGATAGGAGGGATTGCAGTATCCACATCGATGTCTTTGGGGCGAAGAATCTAACGGTCGATAAGGTATGGGATCAGAACAAGGGGAGATATCACGCAAAAGGAACGGGCACGACAACACTGGATGGTGCCAAAGCATATTGGGTTGATTACACACCGATGGCAAATATCAACAGCCGGGCCTACTTTGTGGTAAAGAATGATAAAGTAATCCGGGTCACGGTAAACTGGTTTGCCCCGCAAAAGGAAATCTATTTTGGCACATTCGAAAAAGCCATAAACTCCCTAAAACTCAAATAGGCACTATGATCGATCACAGCTTAGTAACGACGGCTCTTACGCTTGACGGATACAGGATTGTTCGGCAATTGGGGCTCGTGCGCGGGATTACCGTACGATCGCGTTCTCTCCTCGGTAATATTGGCGCGGGGTTTCAGATATTGTTCGGCGGAAACATTTCTCTATACCAGGAGTTGTGCGAAAAAGCAAGACAAGAAGCGTACGATATCATGGTTCAGCACGCTCAACAGATGGGCGCAAATGCGATTATTTGTGTCCGATACGACGCCAATGAAGTCGCAGCAGGAGTGGCGGAAGTTCTCGCCTATGGAACTGCCGCTGTCGTTGAGCGGGTCGTATAGGAGAGCACCGCTCAAAAGCCAAAAGAAGGCGCGTCGCTCACATCAGCCACGTGGGAAGAAACGGGGGTCTGCTTCCTTCCAGCCTTCCCATGACCTGTTCTCTAAAGCAGCAGTAAATTAATTTTCCCAATGACTTTTCTCAGGTGAGTTATGAACATTAAGGGTCGGACGATTCTCGTCCTTGGAGGTAGTGGGCTGGTAGGCACGGCGATTTGCCGCAAGCTTGTCGAAGAGCATCCCAAGGAAATCATCGTGACCGGGCTTCTACGCTCGGAGGCAGAAGAAGCGGTCACATTGTTGCGGGGGGAATTCTCGAAGAACGGCAAGCGGCTTTTCATTCCCTGGTGGGGTAATATCTTCGTGAGGCACGATCTTAAAGACATGAAGCGTGAAGAGATTGTGAATAACCCCACCACACGCTCCATGCTGATCGAAGATATTCTGGATGAGCTTACCGACAGTGTGGTAAAGCGGTCTGCCATCAACCACCTTATACGCACGTATTCTCCCGACGTGATTATCGACTGCATCAACTCCGCGACAGCCATAGCCTATCAGGACATTTTCCATAGCGCCCGGAATCTCCTCGAACAAATCCGGCGGTCAAAATCAAGCACGGTGCATTATTCCCTCGTTGAGGTTACTGAACGGTTACTCTGCACTCTCTACACACCGCAGTTGATCAGACATGTTCAACTCCTCTACAGGTCCATGCAGGACTCTGCAACGACAATGTATGTGAAAATCGGAACGAGCGGAACGGGCGGAATGGGACTCAACATTCCCTATACACACAGTGAAGAGCGTCCTTCCAGCGTCCTTCTGGGCAAATCCGCTGTTGCGGGAGCCCATACGATGTTACTGTTCCTCATGGGGAGAACCCCGGACGCCCCGATCACCAAGGAAATAAAGCCCACCGCCGCAATTGCCTGGAAGCGCGTGGTGTACGGTGAAATAAAGAAACGCGGGAAACCAATCGAACTCTTCGACTGCCCGCCATCGAAGGCAATCCGTCTGCGGGGAGCCCTTACACTCTCGTCGCCAGGTCTCGGTGTGCCCACCGGGAGAACGCTGAAGTCAGTGTTCATTGACACCGGGGAAAACGGGTTGTTCTCACGAGGAGAATTCGAAGCGATCTCAACACCCGGCCAGATGGAATTTGTCACTCCGGAGGAGATTGCAGAAAATGTTATCTTCGAAATCAAAGGTGGTAACACTGGTCATGATATTATCAACGCTCTTGATAATGCGACACTTGCGCCCACCTACCGCGCCGGATATCTCTACCAAAGCGCCCTCAATACGATTGCAGAACTTGAGAAGAGGCACGGTGTCGACAGCGTCGCCTTTGAGATGCTTGGCCCTCCGCGCTTATCGAAGCTCCTGTATGAAGCCTATCTCCTCAAAATTTGTTTCCGGGATATGCGCACCGTACTCCGCACACACGAATCCTATCTTTCGGCCAGGTTGACGAAAAAGATAAAAACAGATCCCCGATTACGATCCCAGATTATCTCTATTGGGATACCGATCCTCCTGCCTGACGGGAAATCAATCCTCCGCGCGGGAGAAATAAAAATTCCGCCACACCTTGGAGAGAACGAAGTCCCGATTACGCAGAAGAAAGTGAACCTGTGGGCCCACGATGGGTGGTTGGATTTAAGGGTTTCAAATATGAAACATTGGAAAATGCGGCTTGCGAAGATCAGAAAGATGATCGAAGAGATTCCCGCCTCTGATACAAGTTCCCGCCATTTGAACAACGCCCAGCACTGGCGCAACTTCGGCGAAATCGATCCCGGAAAACTCGCCGGATGGATCTTCAGCTACGAGGAACAGGGTATGCGCATGAAGGCATAAAAAAAGCCCCGATCGACGTCGATCGGGGCTTTTTCTTTTAATCTCACAATTGATTACTTCATCACAATCATTCGTTTCACAGCCTGGTACGTCTGCGTTGCTCCATCAGTACTTTGCGCTATGATCCGGTAGAAGTAAACTCCCGAAGCAATCCTGCTCGCGTCGAAATGGACGCTCTGTTGGCCACCATCCATCTGCGACTTGTTCAGCAAGGTCTCGACCTCCTGGCCAAGAAGGTTGTAAACCTTAAGTGTAACGAGGCTTGCCTGTGGTAGTGTAAACTCAATAGTGGTCGTCGGGTTGAACGGGTTCGGATAATTCTGGTACAAGGTGACAGACTCCGGTTCATCCGCACCAAATTGGTTTGATGCATGGCGAACAACCCCAGGTGTGATCGCGGGATTCGGATGCAGGAACGCGGGAAGTGGATTCGTCCCAGCCAGAACTAATGGATTAAACGAAATCGCCACATACGGTCCGTCGAACGCCCTGTTAATCCGGCTCACCGATGAATCGAGAGCGAAATAATCCGATGCAACAAAATGTCCGCAGTAGGTGAGGGCAGAATCAGTCAACGCAATGAGCCCACGGATGGTCAAATTGTTCGCCGGATCGCTCGGATTCAGGAGATCATTATAGATGAGATCGCCCAACGCGGTGCCGGTATCCGGTTGCGTAATACCTGAATCGTTCGCAACAACCGCCAGCTTCAGTGCGTGCAGTTCTCCCAAGAGATGGTTGTTGTGCTTGTTGACATGCGGGTTCTTAATTTCTCCAATAAATGCATGTCTATTTCCTCTCCCGGCGATTATGTAATCAAAGCAACGGGAGCTATCGGTATGTGGAAAGTATTTTCGATCGGCAGTCTTGTACCGGATCCATCCCACATTTGGCGTATCGGTCGGATATCCAACGATCAAACCATTCTTGGATTTAATCACGCGCTTGTAGAGGACTTCAAGAACATTCCCTCCGTTTGGCTCAATCTGAATTGCCGTGTAGGTTCCGGGAACAGGTTCGCGCTGACTTCCCACACGCACGCCGTTGGTGTCCCACCACCAAAAATTCGCTTGCGCACCGGAGGCTTTTTTGTCGAGCTCGAAGCAGAGTGTCACTGAATCGCCCGCTAAAACCGTCCGGCCCGTCGCATCAAACACTTTGTGTTTACGATCGAATGTAAATGTTGTAAATCCTCCAGAATCCAGAATCCGGTTGACACCCGAATTCAGCCTCCCGTGCAAGCTGTTCACAGTAATACCCGTGCTGTCATTCCGAAAAACGAAGCACGAATTGCTCGCAAGAACTTTTCCAGCTTTGGCTTTTTTCCCGGCAAGATCAACCTGATTGAACGTGCGATAGGTTGCCTGAGAAAAAGCCCACGAGCCGAGTGTTAACGTCAGGAAGAACAGAACAGGAACACCCTTCCATCGGTACATCGTCCGCAGATTCATAAATCCCCCTTTCAGATTAGAAGATAATCGAAGTGAAATCCCATCTTATGGTACTACATTCCAATCCAAATGTCAAATGAATTATTCTTAATATTCTTGATTTTAAAGGATTTAGGAGGATAACAGCAAAATGAAGGGATTGTGACTACTCGTACCGTAGCGATTCGATAGGATCCAGATTCGATGCCTTCCACGCAGGATAGACGCCGAAAACGATTCCGATAACTGAACAAATCGCAAAGCCAAGGATTGTCCAATCTACCGGAATAATGGGGGGAACCTGAAGAATTAATGCAACCACATTTCCGCCGAGAATACCTGCAGCAATGCCAATCAAACCTCCCAGCTCGCTCACGACGATGGCCTCAAGGATAAACTGCGTGAGAATATTTTTCTTGCGGGCACCGACAGCTTTTCGGATACCGATTTCCCTTGTGCGTTCCGTAACCGAAACGAGCATAATATTCATGATACCAACGCCGGCAGCGATAAGCGCTATCCCGCTGATGAAAAGCAGCCCGAGCTGGACATATTTCGAGAAATTATTGAACTGGTCAATAAGGGAATCATTCGAAAAGATATAGAAATCGTCATCGACACCCGGCTCAACATGCCGTGCTGTCCGCAGAATACCACGGACCTGCTCGATGCAATCGTCATAGTATTCCCGTGTAACGGACTGCACCATAATGTGAATATCAAGATCCTTCCCATATTTACCGAAGAGAGTGGTAATGGGAATCGCAACAAAATTGTCCTGATTACCTCCTAACATGCCCCCCTTCGGGGTGATGACACCGATGACCTCGTACTGTTCGCCGTCTACGCGTATTTTCTGTCCGATCGGGTCAGTCGTGGGAAAAACCTTGCTCACGACCATCGAACCAAGGATGACAACATGCTTTGCGGCATTGACTTCATCCTGGGTGAAAAGACGCCCGTCTCCAATCGTCCAGTCATTTGTCGTGAATCCGTCGACATCCTCGCCAACAATCGCAACGCCCGGATTTGTTTTCTTGCCATCGGAGGCGATAACGGTCTTGCCACCCCGCCATGCCTCGAGTCCGACCGCTTTCGCGAGTGTGGCTTTGTCCTTCACCGTCACTCCCTGTTCGTACTTGATAAACTTCCGGTTGCGGAGCTTCATCCGCTCACGGGGATCATTCGATCCAAACTCCGGCATCCGCTGAATCTGGAATGTGTTGGCCCCGAGCTGGCTCAGCCCGTTTTCGATACTATTGACCATAACGCCCATAGCTGTCATGACGGCAATGATTGAAAACACACCAACCGACATGCTCAAGAGAGTGAGGATAGACCTGAGCTTATTTGCCTTGAGAGCAGCCATCGCCATGAGGAGGCTTTCTCTGACTTCGTGCAATATCTCTTCAAGCAGTGGGGACATGTTCTTAACCGAATTTCAAGATATTCCTGTGATTATTCGTATCTCAGAGCGTCGACCGGATCGAGCTTGGACGCTTTGTACGCCGGCAGAAATCCTGATATAATTCCTGTAACCGCCGAAACCAACAATGACACAAATACGACTGAGATAGGCATAGCTGTGGGCAGAATCTGATCGAGGATGAGGCTCGAAGGGTACGCCACTGCGAGTCCTACCAGTCCTCCGAAAAGGCAAATCATGGCTGCCTCCGACAAGAACTGAAACAGTATTGTCTTCCGACGTGCGCCGATAGCTTTTCGGATCCCGATTTCCCTTGTCCGCTCGGTAACAGAAACGTACATAATATTCATAATTCCAATGCCGCCGACAAACAGCGAAAGCCCCGTAATAATGAATCCCACCATTGCGATCACTGCTGTCATGCTGCGAAACAATCGGTTTAGGAGTTCCTGCTCATTAATGTTAAAATCATCGTCCTGGCCGGCAGATAGGTGCCGGACCTTTCGCATAATCCCCCGCAATTCTTCTTTCGCATCATCCAGGTCAGCCGTTTGAGAGACGCGGACATTGAGCGTCACATCTCTCCGGGTGCCGAACTCGCTCATGAACGACTTTATGGGGATAAAGATCCTATTGTCCGAGGTAAACGCGCCGAAGAGTCCGCCCTGTTTCTCGAGAACGGCAAGCACCTTGTAGGGAAAGCCGCCAACTTTCAGAGTTTGATTGATAGGATCAGTATTGGGGAAAAGGATCTCTGAAACGTTGGCGCCGATCACGCAGACAGGTCTCCCACCGTCGGATTCCTGCTGCGAAAAGAACCTTCCCTCAGCAATTGAGCTTCCCGAGGCTTCCTCGTAGGCATTCGTCGTGCCGCTGACGAACGCGGCAAGCATTGTCCGTGATTCCATCGTTGCATTCCTGAATGTCCCGACAACGGGAGCAACAGCGTCGATGAGTGTCGCTTGCCGGGCGATGGCATCCGCATACTCTACCTGCATATTTCGCCGGTTGCGTGACTTCCAGAACTCTTCCTCACCCGTCGCCCAACCGAATTTTTGGACATAGAGAACTTTCGAGCCAAACGCCGATGTACTTTTTTCGAACGCCCTGCTGATCCCTTCAATTGCCGTTGCCATCATCGTAACAGCCCATATCCCGAAAGCTATTCCGATAATAGTAAGCAGCGCGCGCATCTTGTTTGAGCGGAGTGCGCGAAGCGATACCAGCAGGCCTTCTTTTAGCGCAAATGCAGATTTCATTCTAACTCACGCAGTGAGCGGTACCACCACTTTCCGGGGAGTCTCGGCGTCGCTCTCGACCAAGCCGTCTCTGACCCGGATTATACGATTGGCATGCTCTGCAATGGACTCTTCATGGGTGACAAGAATGATGGTATTCCCCTGGGTGTGGAGCTCACCGAACAGTGCCATAATCTCCTCACCGGTTTTCGTGTCCAGGTTGCCCGTCGGCTCATCAGCGAGAAGGATCGAAGGCCGGTTTACCAGTGCACGTGCGACGGCGACACGCTGCCGCTGCCCGCCGGAGAGCTCATTCGGCTTATGATGGACACGCTCGGCAAGACCAACGTGCTCCAAGGCTTCGCGCGCGAGGCGTTTCCTCTCAGCAGATGGCACGCCGGCATAAATCAAGGGCAATTCTACGTTATGAAGCGCATCTGAGCGTGCGAGTAAATTAAATGTCTGGAACACGAATCCGATTTCCTTGTTGCGTACCTTGGCCAATTGATTGTCGTTCATTTCACTGACATTGACCCCATTAAATTCGTACAATCCGGCAGAAGGTGTATCAAGACATCCGATGATATTCATGAGGGTCGACTTTCCGGATCCGGAAGGTCCCATGATTGCCACATACTCGTTCTTGTGAATTTGAACCGATACTCCCCTCAGTGCCTGGACTTCTTCAGCCCCGCCCATATCGTAAATCTTTTTGATCTGTTGTAGATTGATGACAACTGAATTCGTATTCATGAAGTGTAGTCCCCGTCCGGATTATTTCGATGTTTCTTGCACGTTTTTAATTTTTGCATTCTCCACTTTCACTTTCGCCCCATCGTCCAGCTCCCTGTTGATCGCCTTATAACTGCCCGAGACAACTTCTTTTCCCTCACCGATGCCACCAAGGATCTCCGTGTACGAATCATCCGAAATCCCCCTCTTCACCTCAACCATCTTAGCAACGTTATTCTCGACGACAAAGACAACTTCCTTTGGAACTTCAATCTTTTGCTTGATCCGGCTATCGTTCGCAGCCATCTCAGCAGATTCGTCGGGTTCTTTCTTTTCGCCCATTTTCTCCTTGTTCATAGACCTCGTTGTAACACTTTGTATCGGCACAGCAAGAACATTGCTCTTGGTTTTCGTCTCGATAATCCCGGTCATTGACATACCGGGGCGGAGAACAACATCCTTATCCTGGATACGAATTTTCACTTCAAAATTCGTGACCTCTTCCTGCGTTCCAAGCCCGGTGGTTTTGGCAGTATTACCAATCTCGTACACAAGTCCGACGAGTTTTCTGTCCTTAATCGCATCAACCTCAATCCGTGCCGTATCCCCCAGTGCCACGAGGACGACGTCGTTTTCACCAACATCAACACGGGCTTCCATTCTGGAAAGGTCGGCAACAGTCATAACTTCCGTACCCTGAAACTGACTTGTCCCCAGAACCCTCTCGCCAAGTTCAACTTTGAGCTCACTGATGGTCCCATCCATTGGCGAATAAATTGTCGTCTTGTTCAAATTCTCCTGGGCCTGTTTTACAGCCTGATCCGCCTGGTCGTACCCCGCCTTAGCCACCTCGTAGGTGGTCTTGGCCTGCTCCAGATCAGAGCTGGAGATAAGACCTTTCTTGTATAATTCCTGTTGGCGCTTATATTCGGATTCGCTGCGATCGAGACTCGCCCGCGCGGACGATAAGGAGGCATCCGCCTGGCCTTTCATCGCAATATAGATATCGGGCTTGATCATCATCAACACTTCACCTTTTGAAACCTTCATCCCTTCCTTCACCGGCAACGAGATAATTTCCCCGCTGACTTCGGGAGTAATGGTCACCTGCACTTCAGGGTATATCTTGCCGGTTGCAGTCACCGTTTGAGTAATGGTTCGTTTGGTGACTTTTTCCGTCTGGATCGTATAGACAGGCTCTCGCTTACTGCCCAGGATCACAAGCAATGTGAGAATGATCAGGAGCGCTCCTGCGATGGAAAAGATGATTACTTTCTTCTTTGACTTCTTGTTGTTTGCGGGCATAGAATGATCCTTTGAGAAAATGTCCCACTATTTTGAAATCGTGCCCAGAACATATTCCAACTGCTTTTTGGCAAGAATATATCCAGTGACAGCATTGACTTTATTGCTCATAGCGTTTGTATAATTTGCGGTAGCAACCAGAAGATCGAGCAGTGTTCCGGCACCAAGGTGATATTTTTCTTCCGCGATCTCCCGGTCCATCTGGGCGGAGGTGATTGTGGTCTGTGACACTGCGACCTGCTTTTCCGCGGCTTCGAGATCCAGAAGGGCTTTACGGATATCAACGCGGACCTGTCGCCTGTTCTGCTGCACCTGCTCGTCAGCATTCCGCCGGGTCACCTGGGCCTGTTCAATCTGGCTCTGCGTGGCAAAGCCATTGAAGATGGGAAGGTTTAGACTGAGACTGAGTGACAACCCCCGGTACTCGGTAAATTGGTTCATTGCAAGATCGGAAAGCCCCGACGGTCCCCATCCATACGATCCGTTCGCACTGATCGTCGGAAAGTAATTAGCCCTCTGCATTGTAACGCTCGCCTCGGCGCTATTGAGCGCCTCGACCGACGAAAGGTAATCGGGTCGTTTCGCAATTGCCTGGTTAACGAGGTCATCCAGGTTGCTATATTGGGCGTTGAGAGGAGCAAACTCTGTTGTGTCGATGTCCTTGGGAATTCCCGTGAAATCAAACTCGTACTCGCTACTGAAATCTGTCCCAAGGTACGCGATAAGATCCGCTTTTGCCTTCTCAAAATTCGACTGCGCCTGTATGAGATTAAGTTCGTCGGAACCCACCTGGACCTGCTGGCGGTAAACATCGGCGAGAGCAACAGAGCCAACCTTGTTGGATTCAATGATTTGTTCTAATTGCTTTTTGCTTCTCTTGAGATTGTCCTCATTGACATTCAGCAGCTCATATGTCCTGTCGACATTCAGGAATAGACTGTGTGTCTGGATAATCGCCGACTCCTGTGCCCTGCTGTAATCAAATACCGAGGCATTGGCGTTTGCCTTGGCCCTCGAGACATTCGACGTGTTCGCAAAGCCATTAAAGAGGATAAGGCTACTTGAGAACTCAGCACCCTCAGAATACGATTTGAAGTATCCTCCCGCGACACTTTGAACCGGGACGCCGTTAAAGACTGTCGTTCGAACAGACTGAGGGGTCCAGTTTTGGGACTGTGTCACAGATCCCCTGAAATCGAGTGATGGTAAGAGAGCGCCTACGGCGGCGGTGGCTGCGATGTCCTGAGCATCAACCGTATTACGAGCCTGAATAACCAATGTATTCTTTTCAAGAGCCAGGGAAACAGCTTTATCGACTGATAATTTGATTGCCTGTTGGGGAAATGAGAGGGAACTCAGCATAACCAACGCCATGAGGTTGGCAACAAAAATCTTCATTTGTACACTCCTTTTATGTGATTTTCCCTAAATTCGGGAAGCATGGGGAACTATTAGATTAACGAAAACTGATGAAAAAAGTTACACAACTTAATTCAGGATTTTGGTATAAATTCACGCAGGATATTATCTTTGATGCTGAGGAGAAACTGCAGGGCTGCCTCATGTTCGTTTGGAATCAGACCATCGAGAATTGCGTCCTCTATTTTTGTCTTCAGGATACCCACGAGAGGTCCGGGCGATATTCCGCACACATGCATGATTTCTTCTCCACGCACCGGAGGCTGCCAGTTCCTCAGACGGTCTTTCTGCTCGACCTCCTTCATTTTCTCAATCACGATTTCGTAGTTCCGGAGGTAGCGGGATACCCTTCCCGGGTTCTGGGAGGTAATATCCGCTCTGCAAAGAAGCATCAGATCGTCGATGTCTTCTCCCGCTTCAAAGAGTATCCTGCGAATCGCTGAGTCAGTCACCTCTTCGCTCACAAGCACCATGGGTCGGAGATGAAGACGGATAAGTTTCTCGACATATGGCAAGTGTTCCAGGGGGAGACGCATCCGGTGAAAGATTGGTTTCATCATCCTCGCGCCGACCTCCTCATGCCCGTGAAACGTCCAACCAATTCCTTCTTTGAAAGCCTTTGTTCTGGGCTTCGCAATGTCGTGCATGAGACCGACAAATCGTAACCACATGTTTGCCGTCGTCATCGATATATTATCGACAACCTTGAGAGTGTGGAGGAAAACATCCTTATGATGGTAGTCCTTTCGCTGGTCGACACCCACCATATCCTCCATTTCCGGGAAGAATTCACGGGCCAGACCGGTTTCATGCAGAAGTTTCAGACCGACTGATGGTCTGGATGTTGCCAGGATCTTAAAAAACTCATCGACAATCCGCTCCCTTGATACGATGGAAAGACGAGTGGATTTGTTTTTGATAGCTTCGAGAGTTTTCTGTTCGATCGAGAAGGGAGTTTCTCCTCCCACCGTCAGCTGTGCGCTGAAACGGACCGCTCGCATCATTCTGAGGGGGTCGTCTTCGAAAGTTTTCTCCGGCTCAAGAGGTGTGCGAATGATCCCGCGTGCAAGGTCCTTGCGGCCGTTGAACGGATCGAGGACTTCTCCGAAATGCTCTACGTTAATTGAGCCAGCCAGGGCGTTAATCGTGAAGTCTCTTCTGGAAAGATCGCTCTCAGCAGTGGCCTGATGCGTATGAGGCTTCCGTGATGCCGGGTCATACGATTCTTCCCGGGCAGTCACAAACTCGATCTTCCTGTCCTCCAACGGGAGCATCGCAGTCCCGAACGCTTCATACGTGACTACCTTCTTCACCTTAAAGTATGATGCCACAGTACGGGCAAAAGCAATTCCATCTCCCACAACCATGATATCGATATCCGTTGATTCTTTTCCCATGAGAATATCCCGCACAAATCCGCCGACAACATAGGCCTGAATGGCCTCTCGATCGGCGAGCTGTCCAATGGTTTTGATGATGGGATTATTTATCGGGATGGTCAACATGAAGCATTCCATCGGTTATAAGACCAATTTCTGCTCCTGGATCTTCCGCATGATATCATGAGCAATTCTCAAGGCTTCCTTTGCTTCTGCGGCTCCGACCGGCGGTTCAGTGTCGTTTCTGATCGCTTCGAGGAACAATTCGAGTTCATACTTGAGCGCATTGATCTCACGAACCTCGGGTTGTTCATAAATAATGTTGCGTTTTTTACTGCCGGCATCGATTTGTCCGAGCATCATCGCGGGGGCAGCGGACGTACCGCCGTCTTCGACAAGCCGGTACACCTCCGCGATACCGTCAGAGAAATCCACAGAGATGTAGGCGTCCCGCTGGAAGAGGCGCATCTTCCTCATCTTCTTCTGGGATATCCGGCTGGCCGTGACATTTGCAACACAACCATTCTCAAACTGCAGCCGGGCGTTTGCAATGTCAATCGTATCAGAGACGACCGCCACACCGTTTGCATCAAT
>JAWOMQ010000013.1:0-3116 GCA_033852415.1 Bacteroidota bacterium | reverse complement strand
CGCTGCGGGAAAAGTGGCACCAGCAGAAGTTGTGGGAGGGGCTGAAGCAGAACGCCTTGGAAGTGGTTTCCACCGACCATTGCCCGTTCTGTTTTAAAGAACAGAAAGAGCTCGGCAAAGATGACTTCACCAAGATCCCAAACGGTGGGCCTACTATCGAAAACCGGCTTCAGCTTCTCTTCGAGGGGGGCGTGAATAAAAAACGGATTTCGTTGAACCGCTGGGTTGAGATAACATCCACAACGCCTGCCAAAATGTTCGGCATGTATCCTCGCAAAGGCACCATCAGTATCGGGAGCGATGCCGACCTCATCATCTGGGATCCGAACCAGGAGTATACCATCTCCGCGAAAACTCACCACATGCGGGTCGACTATTCCATGTTTGAAGGGTTCAAGATCAAAGGCAATGCTGAGACAGTACTTTCCCGCGGGGAGATTATTGCCGATAAGGGAAAGTGGTATGGGAAACCGGGCCGGGGGAATTTCATCCGGAGAGATGCATTTGCCGGCGCATGGAAATAAGAATGACATCTAATTGCAGCATGGTATAACAAGTCTTACCAGAACATCGGGGCTCATGACAAATGAAAATCGCATTGAAAACCTGCATCGCACTATCCATTTTCATGATACAAGGCAATGTATTCGCCCAGCCTACGGATTCTCTGGCTGTTGCTCTTAAGAGTGAGCGCGCTACCCTGCTGGCCATAGATTCTTCCTTCAGCAACCTCTCCGCCGAAAAAGGGGCGGGCGCTGCCTTTCTCACCTACATGGATGATAGTGCGTCGATCTTTCCCGCTGGCGCGAACACGATTACAGGCAGAGAGATGATTAAGAAGCACTACGAGGATCAGCCGAACAACACAGTGCTGACATGGAAACCTCTGAAAGCAGGAGTGTCGTCTTCACGGGACCTCGGATATACCTACGGTACTTACCTGTTTAAGTATCCCGACAATAACGGCCATCCTGCCTATAGCCGGGGGAAGTACGTAACGGTCTGGAAAAAACAGGCCGATGGTTCGTGGAAATTCATACTCGATATCGGCAATCAGACTCCACTCCCTCCCCAGCAATAAGAGTGATCGTGCGCCGATGAAAGAATATCTTATTGAATTTTTCGAGTTCAACGATTGGGCGATTGGCAGGATTCTCGACGCGGTTGCACCGATGCCTGATAAGAGCGAACCCGTCAGACTTATCAGTCATATGATCAGGGCACAACAAAAATGGTTCAACCGAATCACCCTGGAAGTCCCGGACACCTCTTTATCGTGGAACGGCTCTCCCTATTCATTCGAAGAATGCACGAGAATGTGGAAAACCCAAACGGGACGATGGATTGCATTCCTGAGAGAATGCTCTGAAGGAAGAATTGGTGATCATATTATCTACCAGAGCTCTGACGGAGGGAAGTTTTCGTCCACCATTACGGAGATCGCCCTGCAGCTGAATTACCATGCAATCCATCACCGCGCGCAGATCATGACATGGATCCGGCAACAGGGAGTCGCGCCGCCTCCTGTGGATTACATCCTCCTCAAGAGAAAAACCCTCGGACCATAATTCCCGCTGGGCTTACTGTCGTCCCAGAACACGTCTTTTGAGCGACCGATCTCCCGTTGTTGCGCGCAACGGTAAGATTGAGTATTATTGAAAAACTTCCGGAGATTTCTTTGCCTTCGCACTCGTTTATCGGGGTCATACCGCCTGTCATCACTCCATTTAGGGAGAACGGGGATGTGGATTTCGATTCTTTTGGGCGGAACATCGAACGCTGGAACAAGTCACCTCTTTCGGGATATCTGGTGCTTGGCTCAAACAGCGAGACCCCCTATCTCACGGAAGAAGAAAAACTCACGCTGATCGAGATGACGGTCCGTTCCGCAGCGTCCGGACGAACTATCCTGGCCGGAACGGGCCTCGAATCAACACGTGACACAATCATTTTGACGAACAAAGCCGCCCGCCTCGGCGCACACGCTGCGCTTGTTCTGACTCCTTTTTATTATGGAAGTCAGATGACTCATGCTTCACTCATTGCACACTTCACGGCGATTGCTGACGCAGCGGATATACCCATTCTTATTTATAATGTTCCAAAGTTCACGCATGTAAATCTTTCCGCGGATGTTGCAAAAACTCTGAGCCAACATCCCAACATTGTCGGCATGAAGGACAGCGCCGGAGATGTGTCACAGCTTAAAGTGTTCAAGAATGCGGTTCCCGGGAATTTCTCCCTGCTGGTCGGCAGTGGATCAGTTCTCTATGAGGCATTGACACTGGGGATTAACGGTGCTATCCTTGCAATCGCAAACTGCATGCCGATGCATTGTGTTGAAATTCAGCGGTACGTTGAGCATGGAAAAGCCGATGCCGCACGGATGCTTCAGGAGCTTATACGACCGGTCAACAAAGCCGTGACCGAGACGTATGGCATTGCGGGTCTTAAGTACGCCTGCACACTCCTCGGCTATGAGGGCGGCTATCCGCGGCGGCCGCTGCTCCCTCTCACTCCTGAACACGAACAGGCAATCCGCTCAATCCTCGCAGCCGCAAAATTACTGGACGAGTGATGTATTCACCACCACTCCCGCCGATTCACAGAGTATGAAAGAACACCAGGGCCTGGATCCCGTCGAGCGATGGCTTCCTCTCCTTTTCAAATTGATGGTGTATGGGGTGCTGATGTACTTCTTCTATGCAGCTGCATCCCTCTTTATCGAGTACCGCCCTCTCCAGCATTGGCCCGTTCTTTTTAATACATTCCGCATGTTTACATTCCTGCCGATTCACGAGGCAGGACATTTCTCGTTCCGCTTTTTCGGGCGAACCCTCTTCATTCTTGGCGGATCATTCTGGCAGGTTATGATCCCATTTCTTTGGTTTATCGTCGCACTTCACCAGGGGTCTGAAGTCTGGCCTTTTCCGCTTTTCTGGGTCGGCGAAAACCTCATGGATGTCAGCCTGTACATCCGCGACGCTCAATTCATGGCCCTCCCATTGCTTGGGGGTGATTCAAGCGGACACGATTGGAAAAACCTTCTGACACAATGGAACTGTGTCGAAGACGCCGCCACGATCGCCGACCTGACCTACTATGCCGGGATTGTT
>JAWOMQ010000122.1:0-8795 GCA_033852415.1 Bacteroidota bacterium | reverse complement strand
CCGCTGCACGCGTACTATTCTCGTTCGACATTTACTTTAAATTGGACGAACATATCTCATTCGCACGCCTCCAGGGTTCGAAAAAATTCGGCGCTCGCTTAGATCGATTTTTAAATTTGACCTAATTATCGTATATTGGTGTCGCGAATGAATCCCGAGCAGAGATCACCAAGTGAGATCGTTATTCCTCAAGAAGCCTCGTTAGCTTTCATTCCATCGTTTGTTCCGATCATTCAGTAGACATAAAGGCACCGATCGTGCCTTCATGCAGTGACAATTCCTTGAAATTCCAGAATTATGAATATTAAGCTGCCAAGAATTATGTCAAAATTCACGACCGGCATCACCCTGGTGTTCCTGACAATCTTTGCTGTTTCGATTGCCTTTTCCTGGGGAGCAACTGGCCACAGGATCATAAACCGCAAGGCGCCAATGCACCTTCCTGATAGTATGGCAATCTGGAAAGCAGACAGCTTGCTCTTTGCGCAACACGCCTCGGATGCCGATAACAGAAAAAAAAGCGGTGATACTTCGTTCTGGGCAGAAGGGGAACGACACTATATCGATATCGATTATTACCCGAATTATCATTCCATTCCACACAGTCTGGACTCAATGATTTCGCTCTTCGGGCGCTCGACCGTTTGGGATCAGGGCACGCTCCCCTGGGCCATTGTGAAAGAATTTGACTCGCTCACCGCTCAATTTCGCCGCAACGATACCGCGATTGTGCAAACGATGAGCGATCTCGGACACTATGTCGGCGACGCGCATCAACCTCTTCATTGCACGCAAAACTATGACGGGCAGCTCACCGGCAACAACGGCATTCACAGTCGCTATGAGACCACAATGATCAATGCGGACTCGTTGTCAATCATTATTCAGCACGATGCTATAGAGTACGTAACTTCCCCTCTCGATTACGCCTTCGATTTCATCTATCACTCAAATACATTCGTAGATTCCATCATGGCGGCGGATACCTACGCCAAAGCCACCTCCGGATGGAATGGCAGCGGTTCCGTGCCGAAGGCGTACACGTCGGCCCTGTGGTCGAAGGTCGGAAATTTCACGATCGATCAATTCCAACGTGCGACCGTTGCACTCGCGTCCCTCTGGTATACTGCATGGGTGAACTCGCAATTACCGCCAGGGATAAGCCACGCAATTATGGCTACGAGCACAAATGGGGGCAGTATTGAACCGTCCGGCGCTATCCTGATTCAGGATGGACATGATACGACATTGACATTCAGTGCGCAGACGGGATATCACTTTGATAGTCTGACGGTCGACGGCACCCGGGTCGATTCCATGGGATCGTTTACTTTTCATAGTGTGAGCACCGATCACACGATACAGGCATGGTTCACAATCAACAGGGACACGATTATCGCGATTGCCGGTGTTAATGGGTCCGTTCTTCCTGCGGGAATCGTAGGCGTCGATTACGGATCGAATCAGAAATTTTCGATCGTTCCTTCTCCCGGCTACCATGTGGACAGCCTGATCGTGGACGGAGTGCTTCAGCCTGCGGACACGGAATTTACGTTTGTGCATGTTGTTGCCAACCGTTCCCTAAGGGCGACCTTTGCGATTGATTACTACACAATTGTTGCTTCCGCAGGTACGCACGGATCAATTATGCCCTCGGGTTCCATCAGCGTCGCCTACGGCGACAGCATCGTCTTCGCATTCCACCCAGATTCCCTCTGCCATGTGGATAGTATACTTGTTGATGGAGTATTCGTGGGCAGGGATTCGGTTTATACGCTGCGGACGATAAGTGCAAGCCACATAGTGGACGTGCGGTTCACAGACGGCACCATGTCCATTTCGTGTGCGATTGCAAACAATTGGAACATGCTGTCTGTTCCGCTGATACTTAGCGATTACAGTATGGCGGCCGTTTTCCCCACCGCCATGTCGAAGGCGTTTTTGTACGACGGCTCCTATGAGATTGCCGACACGTTCAGGAATGGGGTAGGCTACTGGGTTAAATTCAACGGCGCACAAATTGTTTCAGTCCACGGCCGGGAAAGAACTTCCGATACTTTTTATGTGAACGAGGGTTGGAACATGATCGGGTCGCTCAGCTCCACAATTTCCACCATGCAGATTACTTCATCACCCGGAGGCATGGTAACCTCAAGGTTCTTTGGATATAATAATGGCTATGAAATGACGGATAGTATCCGGCCGGGGTTTGGATATTGGGTAAAAGCAACCCAGTCAGGCCAACTGATTCTTTCGTCAGGTACCGGGATTATATCTGCGAATCGCATACGGATAGATCCGACCGGTGATCTGCCTCCAGCTCCGCCTGTTTTTGAACAACGGTCTGGCCAGCGACCGAAGACGTACGCACTTGAGCAATCGTACCCAAATCCGTTCAATCCAACTGCCATCGTCCATTTCGAGTTGCCAAACGATGCGAAAGTGATGCTGAAGGTCTATAACGTTCTGGGCGAGGAAGTGGCCACAATCCTGGATGAAGTTCGACCGGCTGGGAGATATGATGTCCGGATCGACGGGTCATCCTGGCCGAGCGGACTTTACTTCTATCGTCTGACGAGCGGAAAGTTTTCTCAGAGTATGAAGATGATACTCGCGAAGTGATTTAGAACTTACCCATGAAGGCCTGATTTGTCAGGCCTTTTTCTTGCCTCATTCGTCCGCGCTCGCGTGCATAAAATATTATAAAATACGTTGGAAAAATGAATTTTCGTGTCGAGAATTTCAACGCACAAATTTGAATGGGTCACAAATAGCTTGCGATTGAGCCAGGCATTTGAAGCCGATTGCCGTACTCTCGATGGCATACTCCTTGCCCACTGTAAGGTGAATGGTGGCTCCAGAGTAAAACGACAATTTCAATGGGGGAAGGTATGCTGGAGAAAATTATATCCGAGGGTTTTCTGGTCGGTGCGGCTAATGTCGTCCTGGGGATTGTTACGGTCGCGTGTTTCCTGGTAATTGCGGGAGCCTTCATTCGCGATCTCTGTGATAGGAGAATCAAAGTGGTGCACGGAGGCGGGGGGTGCGGTCAGCGGGATTCAAAGGCGCGTCCGGTTGTTGTTGGATGTTCGGGAGCGAACGTGGAATTACGACGTCATATCGCCGGATGCGAGAAGAGTGATCTGTTTGTTTCAGAAGAAGGTATCATTGGGAGGGAAGTGAAACCCGATAAGAAACATACCAGGCCATTTTTGCCCACCTAATAGTTCATTTCTCTAATTGGGGGTTTTTTCTCAGGAAATTACCCGGCGATCGGGTCCGGCGTTTTTTTCCTACAGGCAGATTTAGTACCTTCCGCTTTAGTCTTTATCTTCCAATTTCTTCAGAGAGAACCGCAAATTCACGTTTTTGTGAATGCCATGCCGGAATTAGTCGAACAGACCGAAAAGATAACGGTCAAAGCATATGATGTGGCATCTGCCTTTGATCTCTCCCGGGGCCGAAAGATGTTTGAGGAGGAGCAGCTCGGGAAAATTCTTCACGGCAATCCGTTACTTGTTCAGTTCTCGGCTTCAAAAATGATTGGCGTGTTCGATTATGGGTCAATTGTTTTTTTCGATATTGAACAAACCGAGCGAAACACGTGGATTGAGAAACTCAAAACATACGCTGTGCGGGAGAATAAATCATACAGCGAAGACGATTTCATTCTCTACCTCGCGCCCCATCCAAAGAAACCTGAAGGGACAGACGAACTGGTTGTCAAAGAGTTCAACAGAGATATCGCCCTGGTGGTCGGCACTGTACTCAGCAGATCGGTATCGGTCGAATTTTATGAGAAGTTGGTGGGTGACGCGCTCGCAAAACTCGAACAACCCATTGAATCTCTCCAGACTACCGGAAAAATCCCGCATAGTGAGCGAGAATTGACTCAAAGAGTGGGGTTTGCCCTCGCAGTAGAGCAGGAGTTGGCATATACGCTATCCGTCTTCGACGATCCGGAGATCATATGGGACGGCGGCCGACGCATCGATGAACTCTACAGGAATCTGAAACGTGAGTTCGATCTTGAAGATCGCATAAAAGTGATCCAGCAAAAGGTGTCGATTATTTCCCGGTCAAGCACGTTCGTCATTTCACGGATTGAGACCAAGCGTTCACGGCTTCTCGAATGGATAATCATATTGTTGATTGTTCTGGAAATTCTCCTTGTGATTCTTGGGAAATTATCCCCTTAAGGATTTCCATGTGTCTGTCGGCCGCGAGGATAATTTATTGTGTCGCACAGGTATTCTATCGCAAAGAGTTGGAGACATTGTCTATCATCCATAAATCATTGCTGTGAACAAGTTCATTTAGACAGGTTTCCTGGTAAAATCCTTTTTGAAGGGATATATCATGCCTGATCAGATTATAACGTGTCCAAAATGTGGCACAAAAATTCCGCTGACGGAAGCATTTACGCATGAAATTGAGGAGAAGCTCCGATTGCAGCACGATGCGGCGCTAAAGCGCAACCGGGAGGAATTCGAACGCACTCTGACGGAGAAGGAAAAGGAGTTCCGCGAGATGCTCGGTATGGAGCGTTCGAAGATCCAAGATGAGGCCGATCGGCGCGCACAAGAGTCCTTGGCGGTCGAGATAAAGGACAAGGACCGTCAGTTGGAAGAACAGAAAAATCAACTTGCTGCTGCGCGCCAACACGAACTTGAACTGCGGAAACGACAGCGGGAGATTGAAGAGCGGGAGCAGAACGTTAGACTTGAATTGGAACGTCGTCTTGACACCGAGCGGAAGAAGATCAGAGAGGATGCTGAGCGGCGAATAAGCGAGGAACATCATCTGAAGGAACTTGAGAAAGACAAACAGCTAAGTGATCTCCGCGTTCAGCTTGATGAGATGAAGAGAAAAGTGGAGCTTACCTCACAGCAAATGCAGGGCGAGGTGCTCGAAATTGAGCTCGAAGGGATTTTAAACCAACAGTTCAGGTCGGACAAAATAGAACCCGTCGCGAAAGGACTGCGCGGTGCCGACGTCGTGCAGTACGTCAGGGATGAAAAAGGGGAACAGTGCGGCACGATTATCTGGGAGTCTAAGAGAACAAAGGCGTGGAGTGATGGGTGGATTCAAAAACTCAAGGATGACCAGCGCGTCGTGAAAGCCGAAATTGCCGTCCTTGTGACGACTATTTTGCCGAGAGATATTCAGAGGTTTGGCTACCTCGAAGGAATATGGGTTACTGATTTTGCGTCGGCAGTGGGACTTGCCACTGCGTTGCGTGAGAATTTACTCCAGCTGACCTATCTCAGAAATTCAATGGCAGGAAGGGAGGACAAAAAGGAAAAGATATACGACTACCTTTCGGGCCTCCAGTTCCGTCAGAGGATTGAAGCCATTGTTGAGTCCTTCACCACCATGAAAGCGGACCTCGAAGCTGAAAAGCGGGCTCTGGAGAAGGTCTGGGCGAAACGAGAGATGCAAATTGCGCGGGTTCTCAAAAGTACCGCAGGAATGTACGGCGATCTCCAGGGAATTGTTGGTTCGGCGCTGCCGGATGTGAAAATGCTTGAACTCCCTGAATGAACCTCTCTGCATCGGATTTTTATACGTTATACCGGCCGAGCATCTGCGAGCGCCGGCCTTTTTTGCGTGGACATAATGAGCCGGAGGGGGAGCAAAGCGAATTCGATAAACTCATTGAGGAACTCGGCAGCCGGCATGAAAAAGCTCACCTCGCGACACTTCCGGATGTGCTTGATCTCAGCGACGGTGAGTTGCACGCCCGGGCAGTGCGAACCGGCGATGCGGTTGCGGCTGGTTCTGCGGTTATTTATCAGGGCGTTTTCATTTCAGTTCTTCCTGGCACAAATTCCACGGTCCTTGGGATCCCGGATTTCCTCATTAGAGACGGAACGACCTATAAGATCCGTGATTGTAAACTTGCCCGCCATGTAGGTGAAGGACGTCACCAGGAAATTGTTCTTCAACTCCAGCTTTACGGATGGCTTTTCGAGCAAAATTATCAAAAACCGCCCTCGTCCCTCGAGGTATACCTCGGCGATCAATCGATTGCTCACATTATATACGATGGGGGGAAAACTGCGCTTTCCACTCTCCTAAAGATACAAGAGCTCTCTCAGCTGGAAGAAGAACCTTATTCCCCCGTCGGCTGGTCCAAATGCGCTGCATGCACCTTCAGAGAGCGATGCTGGAAAATCGCCGAAAACATGAACGATGTGGCTCTAGTTTATGAACTCGATCAGGGTACCGCGTTCGCGCTGAAACAGAAGGGGATTACATCTATTGATGAATTGCTTCGCAGCTTCACGGTAGAAAGCCTCTCTGAATTAAGAAAACCACGCGGGAACAAAATGGTCAGAGTTGGCGTCGCGGCCGAGAGGATTCTCCAACAGGCACGGGCGTTGAAATCGGGAAAGGAAAAGCAGATCGCTCCACTCAAACTTCCCAGTGCGGAAAATCTCGTCATGTTTGATTTGGAGGGACTGCCCCCGCAGTTCGATGAGCTTGACAAAGTGTATTTGTGGGGAATGCAGGTATACGGGAAGCGTCCAGGGAAGTTTACTCCCGCGCTCGCTGGCTTTGGTGAAGAAGGAGATAGGGCAGGGTGGAATCAATTTCTGCAATATGCAGTTGCAATTTTGACCGACTATGGCGACATCCCGTTTATTCACTGGCACCATTATGAGACGACAAAAATCAATTCGTACATACACCGGTATGGCGATAGGGATGGAATAGCAGGACGTGTCCTGAACAATTGTATCGATTTATTGAGAATCACCCGGGATTCTCTCGTATTACCTGAATACAGCTACAGTCTGAAGGTCATTGAAAAGAGGGCCGGGTTTAAACGAAGCATGAAAGAGTTCGGAGGTGATTGGTCAATCGTCCAATATATCCGCGCAATCGAGACGGAAGATCGGTCGCTCCGCGAGAGGATTATGTCTGATATCATCAAATACAACGAAGAAGACCTGCAGGCAACCTGGGCTGTATACCAGTGGTTGAAAAACTCTTTTTGAGTATCAGGTCTTATCCGGTCGTGGCGATACAAGACTCCCAATCCATTAATGCAATGTCCATTGATCACCAACGTAAACAATCGATTACGTAACTCTTTTGAATGTGATGGGTTGTTTTTGTATTGGTCAAATCATAAAACATTTTCTCTTGGATGAAATTATCCTTTACCGGATTCTTTTTGCATCTAACGCTTTTTGTTCTCCCCGCGAGTCCCGGGACTCCCAATAAAGCCCTCGCAGTTGCCGGCGGTGTGTGTTTTTATCAGCTGGAGGTAACTGATCTCACTAATCCGAAACATCCTTTTGTGCAGATGCGAAATCCGGTAGTCCTGAAGTAGTCACACCTGCAGATCACCGCTCTGAGGCGGACGAAAGCATCGACCGCACGAAATCCGCCCGCTGAGAAGACGGTTCCAGTCGCAAAAACCGGCCAAAATACTGCTGCATCTCACCTTTCATCCCCATCGCATTATAACACAATCCGGCGTCATAGTACGATTGTGCGTCAGTAGAATCCAGCATGATGGCATGGAGAAACAAGGGCAGGGCTTGCGCGTATGCCTGTTTCCCCTCGCAGAGGTAGACACCGAGGTTATCGAAAACGACTCCTGAATCCGCGTTAAGACTAATCGCCTTTTTGGTGTAGAAGATCGCATCGTCATAACGCCGCTGCGACCCGTAGATGGCACCGAGCATCACGTAATCCCGCCAGCGCGTACTGTCGAAATGCAGTGCGGTCTCGTAAGATCGGATTGCACTATCGGGCTTGTTTGCCGCGAGATACAATCTTCCAAGACTACTCCAAAGCCGGCTGTGTGTCGAGTCTGTGATTGCAGCAACACGGAGATAGTGGATAGCCTCCGGATATTTCTCCATTTCGCGGAAGTAAATGCCCATTTCTTCATTTGCGTCAATGACCGCATGTCTGCTCCAACACGCGGTCTCTTGTAATGAAGTGAACCGCGTGAAATATCTTTTGGCGTTTCCGTTAGCAACAATCCATGGGAGCGTGTGAAGGATTGAGATCAACGCGATTATCACGAGGACGCGCTTTCTGATATCCCCATCGATTTGCATGAATCCCCACAGCAGGAAGGATGGGATCACGAAGCCCATCATGATTGGCGCAAATAAATCCCAGTCCCGGCTCACACCTAATTCTGCGTTTAAAAGCGAGCTGGACAGCAAACAACATCCCGTAAGAACAATGAGAAGGGTGATTTTCTGTCGGTTGTCACTCCCCTCAAGTGATCCATTCATCGCTCCAACCAGGATGAGGAGGAAGAGCGAAAGAGGTGCAATGAGCAGATGGAGATTGAGGAGATCTATGAGGTGTCCCAAACTGAAGAGCGTGTATGATTGGTAATATTGTGTGGTTTTGAAAATAGGGAGGAAGTGATCGTCGCCTCCGGTCAGCATGTGGAAGAGATAATCAGGAGTATACCCGCAATACCAGAGCACGAGCGAAACCGTGGCCAGGAACGCAGTTACAGCAAGAGTGAGAGTTAAATATCTTTTCCGCTTGAGTTCGATGATGCCCAGATATAACGGCATCGGTAAGATAAATATCATTCCAAAATAACTCACGACGAGCAGAGCGGAGATTATCGCGGGGGTGATAAGGGACGTGGCCTTATCGAGATACCGGAACGAGCACGAGACCAATCCGAGAAGGAGGAAGAAGGATAAGGGATATGTCTCAACATATCCGAAAAACAGTTGGCTGGCACCTGAACCAAGAATGCACAAGGGAATAAGAATCCGCTCAGCTGGTGTCATTGGAA
Organism: Bacteroidota bacterium; assembly: GCA_033852415.1. Classification (GTDB taxonomy): domain Bacteria; phylum Bacteroidota; class Ignavibacteria; order UBA10030; family SZUA-254; genus DATKPE01. Next base: position 7 of record JAWOMQ010000122.1, on the reverse strand, counting down.
GGTGGCG
>JAWOMQ010000162.1:0-4112 GCA_033852415.1 Bacteroidota bacterium | reverse complement strand
TCGATTCAGCTTGCGTCCGTCCACTACGAAAGTGCCATCGCCGATTGCATGAATGGTGCGCTTTTCCTTCCGCGAACTGTCAAAGTACGCAGCGATGCCCTCGAGCACAACGATATTGTGTCTTTTGATGATGTCGATCACTCTACATTCGATATTTGCCAGGCACTCCTTGATTAAGGGCGCCCTGACATGCCTCCCCTTCACGGGAGTCAGCCCGAACTTTTTGAACTTATCTGTGTTAGCTCCTGAACATGTGCCCACGCCAACAACCTGATCAATCAGGTCAACGGTAGGAATCGAAATTACACACTCCCTGAATTTCCGAAGCGCAGCATAGGAATAGTTCCAGGGCCCAGTGGTTATGGCAAATAGCGGTGTAAAGTCTATCACCATGGTCCAGGAGATGGTCATTATGTTGTCCTTCTCTCCGTCATTTGTCGTAACGAGAACAACCGGGCCTGATTCCATCAGCGTGAATGCCTTACTAATCTGCATCCTTCTCATGACCACACGCACCCCCGTGCTGTCTTCCAAACGCTACTACATGGCATCTACTTTCCTACCAGACAACCACATATTTCCACCAGCATTCCCCAATAATTGCAATACGTTCTGGGTGAGTAGTTGCAGATGATCTCAAAACTCTGTCCGGGCGTTTCTCTGAATCACTGGTCCACCGACTTAACAACGTAATTCAATTTGTTGCAACAATGAAGCTTTCTTGGAGTACTTCGCGTTCGGTAATTTCTGGTTCACTGATACCATTGGCAACAATAATAGATACCCACGGGCAAGCCCGTGGAACCCTGAGGTGAATTGGAATAAGCGGACATCGCATTTATCGGTGGATCAAGCCAGTGTCAAATGCCACTCCCCTGAGCATTGTGCCGTGTTCATAATGCCCAGCGTTGTTACTTAAGAGGTCATTATAGACTGCCGTGTTTCCATCTTGCGATAGAAGCACCACATAACTGCCGAAGGCGTAGAGCCCGGTTGACAGTTTAATTCCCGGCGTTGTCACCGACCAGCTTCCGCTCTGGAGCGTGAGATCATCGCCTAGTCGGCAACTGTTCCAGGCGGTATAGGTTAGATCACTTGCGATATCGAGGCAGCCAACACATACGTTCGGGTTCAGGGTGGGGTTTATGCTGTCCGGAGTGCCGTTACTGTACTGCATGAAATTCCAATGTCCCACAATTGGATCGGCAGCCTGTGTCTGGCCTGATGCACCGGAACTGCAGCCATATTGAGCAAAGCAAAAAAGAATAATCGTGGTCACAAAGCCTAAATGCTTCATATAGCCTCCTCTACACTCATCTCCGAAGGTGTCATCGGGAACCTTGACCTCCTCAGATACTGCTGCAAGTTGAATTGAAGAGCGGACATCATTCCTAAGAGCAACATGCGACACACAACCTGCTGCAATAAGAAATAAAATAAAGAAGGATAGATTCTACTTCTATAAATCATGTGCCGCCGCGCCCGCTGCTTTCAGAATATCTTGCCTTGTCAGTCTCTTCATTCTTCCACCCCTTCGAATGAAAACCTTACATGCTTTCATGGTCCATGTCGTATCATTCCAGCAGCGTCTGCCCTGTCAGGGTATTTTCGTGAACTGGATGCGGTAGTAGTTCCAGATCACCTCTTCAGGTGCAACATCCATTTCATCGCACAATGCGGCAGGTGTCTGCAGGACAATCGAGAGAGCTGTCGGTTCCGGTGCTGGAGGAGAAAAAGACAGATCCACGTCCTTCTGTATCGTCCAGCGGTAGGGGTCCATACTCCCGAAAAAAAAGTCCTTGAAAGCCTTCTTCTCCTCATTCGTCAGTTCCGGGAGGTATTTGTAGATCTGCGCCACCGAGGTGTCGACCGGCACCCATCCGTAATTCGGAAGGTAGAATTCGGCCCAGACATGCTGGCCTTCCATGCCCGGGAACAACTGGTATCCTCCGGTGGCGCGCGCCGGGATCCCCACCGCCCGGCAGAGGGCAGAGAAGTAAACGCTCTGGGCGCCGCAGTCGCCGTAACGGTGTTCGTGGACAAAGACCGATTCCGGGGTGTTCATAAACCCGAGTGAGCCGTGTGGCAGATGGCTGTATGTCAGGTCGTCCACCACATAATCATAGATTTTGCGGGCAGCCAGATAGGGGTTCTGCTCTCCACCGACAACCTCCTGAGCCCTCGCCTCAATCTCCGGGCTGATGAAAGTGTTCTTCCCCGAAGACGTGAACTCTTTATAGAGCGCACTCTCCTTGTCGTAAGCACCCACGTTGCTGGGGTCTATCATCGTAAACCTCTGCACAAAACGCCTGAACCTGAATTTGACCTCTATCTGAACATTTCCGCTCAAGCCGTCGAGCGGCACCTCCAGATAAATATCTCCTAAATCGCTGTTTATCGATGGAGGGTTCTTGACGTAACTCTCCGGAGTGACAGACACGAGCGCGACATCGGTTTGATAGTCAGTCATGATCGGCACCGGTTGCCATATCTTCAATATGCCTGTCTGGGGGAGTTTGTCCCTCGGTATGTCATAGGTCGCAGTCGCTTCGTAATCGACCGGGTCTATGTAAGGTGTGCCTGAAGCAGGACCGGCAGCATCGATAAACGGCTTCAGCGCGGCATACCCTTTACGGTTTCTGGCCATTTCATCGGGTATCTGCTTCATTAGAGAAAGGTCGATATTATACGCGGTGTTGATATAGTCATTGAAGTAGTATCTCGCACCGTCCATATCCAGGTAAGCTATCCTCGAAATGAGATAGTTGATCTCCCCATCCGACACGCCCGAAAAACCGCTTAGGGTTTTCCGGATATCCTCCTCGGTAGCGGAATAATCGGCGACGATGATGTCAGTCCTTTTCACGGCGATCCTGGCATCTTTGATCACGGCTGAGTCGCCCTCCTTGCGCAGGAGGGGAAGAGCCTGCTTATAAAGACCGTTTGCGGCTATGTAGTCGCCGGACTGTTCCTTCGTCATGCCCTGGATGTAAAGTGACTGCCCCGATGCCCGGGGCCCACCTGATGAGCATGAAAAGAAGAAAAAAACGGCAACAGGCAAGGCCAGCGCACCTGCCGCTTTCAGAATATCCTGTCTTATCAGCCTCTTCATTCTTCCACCCCTTTAAATGAGAACGCTCGGTCCTCGTGATCGGCCAAAATCACTTCTGCGACGTTATCCAGTTCCGTCCAACAGACAGTCCCCTTAAGAAAGCAAAGTTGTTATACCCTGTACGAGGCCTCGGAGTCAAGAGGGCATGCACTAAGAGACTCGGTATGGCTCAATTTCTGAGACGCCACTATCGCAGGTTGCCTGCTCTTCTCACCCAGCGGCATTTCCCTTTTGGGATAGGATACCGACTCTGCGGCAGTCGATATCCAGGCCCCAATAATCAATGTGGCGGAAGGAGGCGCTCCAGAAGGGATGGATTATCCAAATCTACACTATTAAGGGCAATCACCCTGCCATCGAAATCGAACCATACTTCACCATCTCCAAGCACGATTCCGTGCGAGTTTGAGAACATCAGCAAAGGAATGTCTTCCCGGATCTTCTTTACGTAACGAGGCAGAAAGATGCGGTCATACACGCCGATCAGATCCCTGCTTCCCTTAATTTTCTTTTGATGCTTTCGATTCCCATCCAAAAATACAGTGATTGGATAGCGAATTGACGAGACAACCGTCCTCCTGTCCCTGTTGATCACGGCCCGTCGGAAACGGATTGCAGCAGCGTCGATCTTGCCGTTATCATCGCCCCCATAAGAACCCATCGGCCACCCGCTTTCAATGAGGTAAAAAGGCATGGACCTTCCGTCCTTCAACCTCTTCCATCTGCCCGTGACCACCTCACAACTCAGCTTCGCCCCTGCCGGGAAGTGGCCCCTCGGGTCGATATCCTGGAATGTCCCTTCAAACACTGCCGCAGGCATTCCCTTTTCGTCAAGTTCGGTGATTCTCACTTTACTGACCTGCCCGACAGTGGTGATCTCCGATTTAATCGGAATGACGTGATCCGATGTGTTATACGCATAACCTTCATTCATCACAAGGGCGATCGGATACTTGTCATCTATCGATCCGACAAAGCCACCGCGTGGTGAATCACATAC
>JAWOMQ010000199.1:0-5519 GCA_033852415.1 Bacteroidota bacterium | reverse complement strand
TTCTGGAGAAGAAACTCTGGCCGGAAAAGCCCGGTATCTTGCATTTCAAATGATCCGGATGAGGGTGGATGTCATGAGAACCATTCTAATCCCGGTCATCCTTGTCATAGCAATTGGATGTCGTTTGCGATAATTGTAGATTCAGGGAGTTTGCGAGAAGACATTGAAGGAATTTTTGTATGCGGAAGATCCTTGTGATTGTAGTTATGCTCGGCGGAGTCAATGGTCTGCTCCGCGCGCAGCACGTTGGTGGCAATCCTGCCATAGAGCAAATTCTGCGGGAGGTTTCACCCGACAGCATCCGTACGACAATCGAGACTTTGGTTGGTTTTGGCACGCGGCAGACACTTTCGGACACTTTAAGTTCCACCGTCGGTATCGGTGCTGCGCGACGGTGGATCAGGTCGAAATTTGAACAATGCGCGAAAGCTTCGCATGGAAGGCTCCGGCCTGAATTCTATGAGACGACTGCAAAACCTTCGCGTAGAATAACCTCGCCGACGAATGTTGTAGATGTGGTCGCGACACTTGAGCCAAAGGACACTCAATCCGTATCCGCCCGGCGGACGATCATTGTGTGCGGTCATTACGACTCAAGGGTAAGTAATGTGATGGATTCAGTTTCCACTGCGCCCGGAGCAGACGACGACGGCAGCGGTACCGCGCTTACCCTTGAGCTCGCTCGCGTCCTGAGCAAATACGAGTTCAATGCGACCCTTCTTTTCATTTGCTTTGCCGGTGAGGAGCAGGGGCTCTTAGGTTCAACTGCATGGGCTGAGATGGCGCATGATGAAGGGCTGCCTGTTGAGGCTGTTCTCAATAATGACATCGTCGGAGGAACCGCGGGCGGAAATGGTGAAGTCGACAGCACGCATGTTCGTGTATTTTCTGAGGCATTCAGTGCAAGCGACACGGGGGATGTGATTCGGAGAAAATACACTCTCGGGCTTGAAAACGACGGACCATCCCGATCACTCGCACGATACTGTAAGGAGATTGGAGAGAAGTACGTCCCGGGATTCAATGTTGAATTAATCTATCGGTTAGACAGATTTCTGCGGGCGGGAGATCATGCACCCTTCCACCAGAGAGGTTATGCTGCTGTCCGGTTTAGCGAAGCCGCGGAAAACTTCGATCACCAACACCAGGATGTTCGCGTAAAAGACGGCCATGATCTCGGCGATCTGGCGAAGTATGTGGATTTCGGGTATCTGGCGAAAGTGGCAAGAGTGAATGCCGCGGTCATCGCCACGCTTGGCTTGGCTCCTCCCGCGCCGACCGGGACAAAAGTGGCAACAGATGCGCTCGAATATACCACAAGACTTTCATGGAAGCCGTCTCCGGGTGCTGAGCCGGGTGGATATGTGATTCGTTGGAGGAAAACGTCCTCTCCGGTCTGGGAACCCGCTCAGCAGTTTACGAAGGATACGGCAATCACTCTCAACCTTTCGAAAGATGATTACCTGTTTGGTATTCAAGCTATCGACCGGCAAGGAGATATAAGTTTGCCGGCGATTCCACTGCCGGGACGATAAGCGGAGAGGGTTCTAATTTGTAGTTGGTATCTTCTGGTCGGATTTGAGAGAATAATAGTGGTAGGAAATTGTTGCAGATGTGTGTGAGATTGAACAGTTCTTCTGAATGACCAGCCTTCAATCAATTTATCCGCTTTCGCCAGCTGACCGCGAATGAATACGTACTGTCGCTGTTAAACGGCGTGATATCATTCACGTGCTTTGTCCGGATGTCGATGATGCATACCCTGCCATAGATATTGATCCCGGCAGGGCCGGCATTGTACAAGAGTTTCGTATCATCTGGTGACCAGGCCACAGGTTCGTTGAATACATACTGTTTCGAGGTCAGGACAGTATCTCCCGTGCAATCAGAGTCCATCGTGTAGATGCCTTGCCGCTCAGCCCCTTTGTTTGAGATGAAAGCAATTCTGTCGCCTTTTGATGAGTAAATTGGATGCCATGCCCAAATGCCCTGCACCGAATCCCTGCCTTGTTCCCATGTTTTTATGACCTTGCCATTTGTATCATAGAAGTGAAGGAAATAATTGTCGCTGCGGCTCCCGGGCGGATCGGGGTAGAATTTATACGTCCAACCAGCCAGCGATTTGCCGTCTGGGGACCAATCGCTTACGTTTTGAATGTGTAGTTCGCGTTCCTCTGTTCCATCGAGGTTCATTCTGAATGCACTATACATTGGAGGATCGGTGCCACCGAGGTATTTATCAAAAACAATCTTCTTTCCATCTGGAGATACTACGACGGTTCTCGCCCCACAATGGAAAGAACGCTTAACTCCGCCGTTCACATTGACCGTAAAAAGACTGTCGGCAGCCACCACCATATCTTTTCCATCGTGCAGCCATTTTGCATCTGAAATCGCCCTGAATGAATCTGTGATGACTTGCCTTATGTTTGTACCGTCCTCATTCATGGCGTAGAGTTTGTCCATTCCGAAGGAGGATCCATCGTGCACCTGCCGGGAGACAAAAAGAATTGGTCCGAATGTCTTGTTACCTGCCTGTGCGAAGGACCCAGCCGGGAATGCAAGAGCTGTCAGAAAAAAGATCAGTACGTTCTTCATGGTCGTTTTCCCTTCCACCGACGTTATGGTACCGAAATCTCCTTCAGCTTGCTCATTCCTCAACTCACTACTTTGCTTTTCCTAAGAAACCCGAAATAAAACGTCAGCAAAAACAGCACAAATTGGATACACCCACGGATTCCGAGAAGGCCGGGCGATATCTCCCATCCGAAAAAGGGTATGCCGATTTGCCTGTACGCAAGGTACCAATTGGCGATTGATCCGACAAAGAACGCGCCGGACAGAAATTTAAATACTTCCTTCCAGTTGATTTTCATTTCTCTAAACCTCCAATATTATGATCCTATTTTGTACCTGCTCCACTAACTCTCTCATAATCTCGTGATATTCTCCCCGCGCTAATCCAAGCTCTAACTGTCGCAAGATGCTCCACTTGCGTTTGAATTCAAATTGCAGTTGTTCTGGTGTGGACGTGGTGTGTTCATCACCTTGTGACTCTTGGAAAGAGAAAGTATGACCTCACGACACGTTAACACATTATATGGTACTGCACTTAACACCAGATATTTATCTCATCAACACCATCTTCTTCGTCTGAACAAAACTCTGTCCTGCGCGGGTCGAAGGATCCCCAGCCGCAATCCTGTAAAAATAAACTCCACTACTGACATCAGCATTTCACGTAACAGTGTGTGCCCCGGAGCTTGTCGACTCTGGCCGAGATTCTTTCCATATAACCGCAAAAAACCATTGCACACTCCTACATCCTGCACAAAGGTCTACGTCAAGGTACAGAGGCGCTTGATTCATGTCAGGAGACTGACACGACAGACCACCCACCATGTGACTTACAGCGCGCGAAATCTTTCAGGCGGTGCGGCGAGAAGATCAATCCGGGCTTTGCGATTTCATCGAACATTCTTTGCACAATCTGACCTCACATAAGACCGTTCCAAATCCACAGGGTGAGAATTGCACGCTGTTCGACCGATGAAATCGCTCATTGTCCGAGCCAGCCATCACCCCGTGGTGCGTTTAAGATTTCGCACTACTTCTCTTTGATACTTTCTCTTGGAAAGAGAAAGTATGACTTCACGACACGTTAACACATTATATGGTACTGCACTTAACAGCAGATATTTATCTCATCAACACCATCTTCTTCGTCTCAACAAACTCGCCAGCCACCAATCTATAAAAATAAACTCCACTACTGACATCCGCATTCCACGTAACAGAATGTTCTCCAGGTGCTTGCCGACCCTGTACCAGGGTAGCAAGTTCACGTCCAAGAATGTCATAGACTTTCAGTGTAACATTGCTCGTCTTTGCGAGTGTGTAGGAGATCTGTGTGGAATTGTTAAACGGGTCGGGATAGCTTTGGTAGAGTATCACTGAGCTAGGTATATTTGAGGATCTCACTTCCACTGATGTGGTAACATCGGCTCGCAGCAGTGTGCTGCTATCGCCAATTACATAGACAAGATTATTGTCACGCAACACAGATATTTTTCTCAGGTTCACCGAGACAGGCGTTTGTTCGAAACTCCAGGATGCGCCTCCGTCGGTGGTATGCCATATTCTACCTGATACGCCACTTATCCATCCCTGGACGGAGTCAAGAAAGCCGACGTCAAAAAGCATCCCGGATCCGACGAAGTACTGATGGCTCCAGGTAGCACCGCCATCTTTTGTTGAATAAACCACTCCATCGGCACTGAAGGCCCCCTTACCCACGCTATATTCATGGAGCGAGTCTGGGAAATCGATAGCGTTCATTTCCTCTATCTCTGACGGAGAGTTTTTAAAATACCATGATCTTCCACTGTCGCTCGTACCTCCAATGAAACCACCGTCAGTCCAATACGGACCCCGACCACACACGAATGCCGTTTGGCGATTTACAAAATCAGCATCCCAAACAGACTCAATGAAAAGACTATCAGGGTAATTGAGGGATGTCCAAGTGATCCCGCCGTCCGTGGTATAGAGCAGATTATTCCCAAATAAGAAACCCTCAAGACGATTAAAAAAGTGAAATGGACCGAAGGCTACTGGATTACTCGTGATGAACGTCGAGTCCCACGTCTTCCCGCCATCGCTGGTGAATACTATGCGATCATTGTGACCAGATGTATAACGAGCCCATACATGGAGGGAGTCATATGCGTAGAGTTGCAGAAGAACGCCCTGAAATTGTTTTTGAACTTCATAGGTTTCGCCTCCATCTACAGTCTTGGCCATGAATGGTGGGCTTGCATTCCCGCAATACCAGCCAACGTCCTTCGAGACGAACACTGCGTCCCAATACGTAAGAGTTGAATCACCGTTCGAGAAATGAGAATGAATGGGGAGCCAGGCTTGCGCAATCGAAACCAGGGGATTTAAAAGCCAGAGAGCGCAGTATACAAGTGTGACGATGCAGGCCCGTACTCTCCAATATCTGATCAGAGTTACCAAGAACTCCTTAGCGCGCATCGCATGTCCGCTTTTGTGAATTGGCGATTCGATATTAGCGGTTGTCGGATTCACACTTTCTTCGAAGCGCCTTAAACAAAACAACCCCATGCACAATAAATGTACACAGGGTTATGCAAAGAACACACGTCAAGTTACACAAGCTCCGCCCAATAGTCAAGCGTTCAACAAAAACAACCACTTAAACGGGTCTGTTGACAATCGTCAATTTCCGCAGTAAATTATCGTATCAAGTTTCAGCAGTTCGTTGAAACCCGTTTGTGGCGATAGCGCTCCGCAGACGGGTTTTTGCTTTTGTGTAGTGAGCGGGGACTATCCCTGTTTGTCAAATACCGATGGCCTTTTCTGTGAAGTGGAGAAACGGAGAGATCCATGGCAACTTCTGACATGCTGCACACTGCTCGGATAATGTATCATGACGCTACAGCCCACAGGAGGTTCGGGGGGCTCCTGAATTATCTTCTCTCACTCTGTCTTTTTAT
>JAWOMQ010000185.1:0-7141 GCA_033852415.1 Bacteroidota bacterium | reverse complement strand
TTGACAAGGCGGTCGCGTTAGCTCTTCAATATCATCCTTCGCTTCATGTTTCGGGTGCGAATGTAGTCGCGGCGGATGCCGGGCTAACAATCGCCCGCGCAAACGATTTGCCGTCCATTACCGCCAGCGCGAGCGAGACGCACACGGACGGTGCATTTCTTCTCCGACCCGGAATTGCTCCCAGCGCTCAGGCGTATAATACGTACACCGCGGGGATACAAGCCCAACAAACTCTGCTCGATTTTGGGAAGATGGTGAGCAGGGTGCGGGCAAGCAGCCATCTTGTGGATGCGACACAGTATAGCGATGACTCGACACGAGCAGTCGTGATCATGAATGTTCAGCTTGCCTATTATGCCTTGATGCAGGCCAAACAAGTGGTGAATGTAACCCTGGAGAGCGTGGAAAGCGCGACAAAACACCTGCAGCAAGCGCAGGCATTTTATAATGTCGGCAAAGCCGCGCAATTCGATGTCACAAAGGCTGAGGTTGACTTGTCCACCGCCAATGTCAATCTCATCACTGCCAGGAATCAGGTGCGGCTCGCATATCTTCAACTCGATGATGCAATGGGGATTCGTTCAGAACGAACCTATGAGGTTATGCATGATTTTGCAAATGAGCCATTTTTGCTTCCTCTTGATTCCGTGAAAGCATTTACGGCGGAGAACCGGCCGGACCTGTTGGCAGCAAGTGCGCGGGTCGAGGCGAACAACTCACTTCTTACAGCAGCATGGAGCCAGCATCTTCCGACTGTTTCGGCTGTTGGCGGATATACGTGGTCGAATTTCGAATTTCCACTCTTGAACCGGTGGAACGCCGGGGTCACCGTGACTCTTCCGATCTTTCTTGGATTTTCGACTCAGGCGCAGGTCGATCAGGCGAACGCCGGCGTAGAAGTTGCGAGTGCAAACCTTGACCTTCTCAGGCAATCTGTCATGCTCGAAGTAGAACAGCAGTACCTCAATCTCAATGAGGCGGAAGAACGCATTACGTCAACGGACAAGCTGGTGCAGGAGGCACAGGAAAGTCTGACGCTTGCAGAAAAGTCCTACGCAGCTGGTGTAGGAAGCGCACTCGAGGTAAGCGACGCACAACTAGCACTTTCAAATGCGCGCGTCACTCGGATACAGGCATTGTCTGATTACAACAGCTCGCTCGTCCGTTTGAAAAGAGCAATGGGTGCGACGAAGTGATAGGGGCCCATTGTAAAATTAAGGAATGATATATCTGCAGCCTGAGATCTCCAACTTCTGAAGACCTCTGTTTTGTGTGCTCACCCCTCCTTTGACCCCTCAATTCTAATAAGATTTGTCACTTCTGAATTTCAGTTCTGATATTGAATCCCCCAAATTGTCCAAAATAGGGGATTTTGCGATTTTCCATTCTGGCGTATTTTGTGATACTCCTACCATCCATCTAATGTATCATGATAAAGGATGCGATGACAAAAACCGGAGAAAAGAGAGCAGTTGGCTCGGTGGTTATTACTTCCGAGCGCTGCAAAGGATGCGGGTTCTGCGTGGAGTTTTGCCCGACCGACGCCCTGAAGCTTTCTGATCAGTATAACACGAAAGGGTACCACCCACCGGTTCTTATTTCCCGTGAACAATGTAACGGGTGTAACATCTGCGGATTGATGTGTCCCGATTTTGCGATCTATGGTTTTGTTTATAGAAAGAAAAAGCATGCATAATTCTAAAGGTACGGCGGACCCCAAAGGAGTTCTCACCGGAGCGCATTTTATCGACGGCGATCACGCCTGTTCGGAAGGAGCAATAGTAGCCGGCTGCAGGTTCGTCGCTGGCTATCCTATCACACCTTCGACCGAAGTAGTTGAACGGATAGCGGAACGATTCCCGTTCGTAGGGGGAATCTTTATTCAAATGGAAGATGAGATCGCTTCGTCGATAGCGATACAGGGTGCCGTTTGGGGTGGAAAGAAAGCGATGACAGTAACATCGGGTCCGGGCTTTTCGCTGATGATGGAACATATCGGATACGCCGCAATGACGGAAACGCCGTGTGTGTTCGTCGACGTGCAGCGCGCCGGACCATCCACAGGACTTCCAACACAGCCGGCACAGGGTGACATGATGCAGGCGCGCTGGGGATCTCATGGTGATTACGGCATTATTGCCCTGTCGCCGAATTCACCGCAGGAATGTTTCGATCTCACGATCCATGCATTTAATCTCGCTGAACAATATCGGGTGCCAGTCTTGTTCATGATGGATGAATGTGTTGGGCACATGATCGAACGGGTTGTCATTCCCGCCGCTAACCAGATCGAGGTGGTCCCAAGGAAATTCTATGCCGGTCCCAAAGAGGAATTCTTTCTCTACCACACGAATGGCGATTTTGTTCCCCCGATGGTGAAAGCGGGGGATGGATACAATATCCATGTCACCGGGCTGACCCATGATGAACGGGGATACCCAAGTATGACTGTCGGGGCGCAGGAAAAACTGGTCCGGCGACTTGTCAACAAGATCAACCTCAATGCTGATGCGATCGTGCGGTATGAAGAAGACCAGGTCGAAGGGGCCGATGTTGTTGTGGTCACTTACGGGATAACCTCGCGTACGGCGATTCCTGCTATTGAAGAGGCACGAAAGGCGGGTTTCAAGGTCGGGCATTTGCGCCTGGTGGTTGTCTGGCCCTTCCCTGAAAAGAGAATCCGCCAGCTTGCGGGAAACATCAAATCGTTTGTGGTACCTGAAATCAATTATGGGCAGATCGTTCATGAAGTAGAGCGATGTGCAGCGGGAAGAGCCCCGGTTCAGCTTGTCCCTCATGGTGGCGGAACCGTTCATAATCCTAAAGATATATTTCGGGCAATCGTAGGCGAGAAAGGATAAACTCCGTGTCGGAAGAATTATATGAAGTAGAAACCTGTCCTCCAGGAAATACAGTAGAGTCATTTCTCCGGATGGATCGCATGCCGCATATCTGGTGTCCGGGTTGCGGGATCGGGACGACCGTAAACTGTTTTGCCCACGCGCTGGAAACGAGCGGACTGAATCTCCAGAAAGTTTCTATTGTTTCAGGCATCGGGTGCACAGGGCGTGTCGCCGGTTATATCGATCTCGATTCGTTCCACACGACCCATGGGCGAGCGATTCCGTTTGCAACCGGCTTGAAACTTGCCAATCCCGAATTAAAGGTGGTGGTATACAGCGGCGATGGAGATCTCACCGCCATCGGCGGAAATCACTTTATCCATGCATGCCGGCGAAACCTCGACATGACTGTCATCCTCATCAACAATTTCATCTATGGAATGACCGGCGGGCAAGTCGCGCCGACGACACCGAGAACGGCGACAGCCTCCACAACACCGTTTGGTAATTTCGAGGAACCGTTTAATCTTCCCTACCTCGCGGAATCGAGCGGAGCTGTCTATGTGGCACGATGGACGGCGTACCATGTTCGCCATGTCACGAAGGCGATCAAGGAAGCTCTGGCAAAAAAAGGATTTTCGTTCATTGAGATTTTGGCTCCATGCCCCACACTCTACAGCCGAAGGAATAAACTTGGGGATGGACTTGAGCAAATGGAATATTACCGCGATAACTGCGAGATCAAGCATGGAGCGGATACAAGAACGATTGGAATTGATTTCCAGGGAAAAATTGTCATCGGAAAGTTTGTAGACAGGGAGCGACCGACATATCTGGACGCGATGAACGGATTCTATCAGAAAAAACTGGGTGATCGCTATACGCCCTACAATGGATAAGAGTATGAAACGAACAGAAATAAAAATCGGCGGGTTCGGCGGCCAAGGCGTTATTCTGAGCGGATATATCATTGGACGCGCTGCTTCAATTTACGATACCAAACACGCCACCATGATCCAAGCCTTTGGCCCCGAAGCACGCGGGAGCGCCTGCAGCGCACAATTGATAGTTTCCGATGAAGCTATTGCCTACCCCTATATCAATTCACCATCTCTGATGGTTGTTATGTCTCAGGAAGCGTATTCGAAGTTTACTCCTGAGCTTGCCCCTGGTGGAATCCTCATTACGGAAGAAGACCTTGTAGTGCCTCACAACCTCCGCAAAGATGTGCGCCATTTTTCAGTTCCTGCTACCCGGTTCGCCGAGGAATTAGGAAAAAAGCTTGTGGTGAATATCCTCATGGTCGGCTTCACGACTGCAGTGACGGGGCTGCTCGATCCAGAGGCGGTAAGAAAAGCAGTGGCTGTTTCCGTCCCGAAAGGTACCGAGGAGTTGAACCTGAAGGCGTTCAATAAAGGATATGAATACGGGTTGAAAGTAGTGGCGGACACTGGCCCGAAAGAAGTTCTTCAGTAGTAGTTCTCAACCCCAGGGGAGGATCTTGCCAATAGTTGCCTTTCTGAACAGAACGGTTGTGGAGTGAAGAATCTGCCTTTTGCCCTTGGAGGCTAGCTCGTCGGCGCGCATTGCGCTGATGACCGTCTAAAAAGCGAGATTCTTCGTCCCACTTGAGAAGAAGTGGGACTCAGAAAGACAGAGAACTCTGTTGTTTTCCTGATGCCGACGAAGCCAGAAAGAACATTCTGCAAATCTTGTCTTTCTGAACGGAACAGTAGTGGAGTGAAGAATCTGCCTTTTGCCCTTGGAGGCTAGCTCGTCGGCGCGCATTGCGCTGATGACCGTCTAAAAAGCGAGATTCTTCGTCCCACTTGAGAAGAAGTGGGACTCAGGATGACAGAGGCGTGGACTGAGGAATTTGTCATAGCGAGATAGCGCTTGGACAAGCAATAAATCGGAGGGAGGTATGAAGCTGTACTATGTCTACATTATGACGAACAGGAAAAATGGTGTGCTTTATACGGGCATGACCAGCAATTTACCCCGAAGGGTTCAACAACACAAAGACAAGGTTGTCAGCGGTTTCACAAGTCGGTATAATTGCACGAGGTTAGTATACTATGATTCGTGCACAAGTGCGATCGGGGCACTCGAGTGGGAAAGAAGGATCAAGGGTTGGGTCAGAAAAAAGAAGATTGCCCTCATAGAGGCGTCAAATCCCGAGTGGAAGGATCTGAGCGAAGAGTGGTCTGAGTGACCCTGTCTTTCTGAACGGAACGAAGGGTAGTGAAGAATCTGCCTTTTGACCAGAGAGGCAAGCTCGTCGGTGCGCATTGCGCGGAGGACCGTCTAAAAAGCGAGATTCTTCGTCCCACTTGAGAAGAAGTGGGACTCAGAAAGACAGAGGCGTGTAGTGAAGAAACTGCCTTTTGAGCAGAGAGACAAGCTCGTCGGCAAGCATTGCGTTGATGACTGTCTAAAAAGCGAGATTCTTCGTCCCACTTGAGAAAAAGTGGGACTCAGAAAGACAGAGACAGGGAGTGAAGAATCTGCCATAACCTGGGAGACGGGCTCATTGGTAAGCATCGCGCTGATGACCGTCCAAAAAGCGAGATTCTTCGTCCCACTTGAGAAGAAGTGGGACTCAGAAAGACAGAGGCGTGGAGTGAAGAATCTGCCTCAGCACTGATTTCTTATCCGGTGTTTGTAAAGCGAGTCTGCTCCTGCTCATGACCTGGCGAATACTCCAGTTCTGAACCGAGGACACTATGCGGCACAAGATAGAGAAGGAGGGTTATGATTGCTGCCGCGAGTGCCCAGCGTTTCGGATTTTGTGACTTCTTCAGTGCAATCGATGCGGCAACCCACGCGAGCACAATGATCGCGGTTTTGTTATCCGTAAGATCCGGACCAACCGGCCAGCCAGTCCAATAAGAACCAAATGCGTACCGCTGAACAATCGGCCCAAATATCAGGCCACCGCCGGCGAGAAGTCCAATACTCCAGTAACACAGTCGGCGCAAGTCGGAATCTGTCCGGAAGAATTCCAGTCCGGCTCTGGTCGAGACGAACATTCCCAGAAACATTAACCCGATATGTACTATAAGAATAAGAGGTGGGACAATTCCCTTGAAACGGATGACAATATCTCCGTGAGGAGGAACGGTTACCTGACGCGATCCATCGTCAAGGAATATGTGGTAAACCAGCTTGCCCGAGGGCGGCTGGGTAGGCAAGTCCGCGAACAGAGCCCCACGTGAAAAAATCATAGGTACCGAGATCCATGGCCCGGCACTCCTGTATTTTTTCCATTCAAGGCGGCCCTTGATGGTTGAATCAGCTGTCTGAATTGATACGCGATGATCCGTCGGGCCGCCGTGTGCACGCTCCAATCGATAGAATAGCTCCCTTCCGTTGATTGACACCTTGCCGCTTACGGGGTAGGTCGGACCGGTGACGCGTTGGAAGACAGCGGATATTGAGGTAAGGATGAATGCTATAATCCAGAGTGACAAGTTACTCCTCATCATCGATCACTGCGGAGGTGGTAGATGAATAATGATGACAACCCCGGGCTTTGCACGCACCTTGCCGGATCTATCCAATACACGTTAGATTTGAGCGGTTGCTCGTAAGGGCTTCATGAACGCGGCGATAGCCAACCCCGCGAGGATCCACCCGACGACGTTATCAATGATAAGCGCCGTTGTCCAATCGTTTGGCTCATTGAACCAGTTCCAGGTCAGAAGATTTGCCGCGACGACAAGAAAAACGCCGAACATCCCGCAATATGCAACCCGCGCTAAGTAGGAGGAATTGAATGCTGTGCTCCGGGCGAGAAACCATGCCACAATCAGCGAAGCCACAATTTCAATCAGGATTCCTATCACCATTCGGGAAGGCATGAATGGCTCCATGCCGTTTGGGTCGTAGTAAATCATCCCGATCGGCCCACGCCGGTATTTGTCTTCCCGTTGTTTCTGTACAGCCGGATCGGCAGAGGTTTCTCCCATACTGGGAAAGAGATAGACTCCCTTTTCGTGCACGCTCGATTGGAGTGTGGCGACCACGGCGTCTTCATTCGGCAGCGTTCTCGTTGAGGCAGTGTGAACATGTAAAACAACCCACGAGAGGAAACCCCAGAAAAAAAGAATGAGCCCACCACTGATTCCCGCAAGAAGCATTTTCATAGTTGACTCCGTCGATATGATTGTTGGAAGTGGGTACAATATAATGATGATTTCAGACAAGAAAAAGTGGAACGGAGGGAGGGAACACGCACGAGGTCAGTTATAAGAGATTGTGCCACTTGGTATAGTGACGCTCAGCCATTTGGGTTA
>JAWOMQ010000044.1:0-3655 GCA_033852415.1 Bacteroidota bacterium | reverse complement strand
AATCAGCTATGCGGCTGCGGAACTCGCATCCAAGATCTTCGAGGACCTTTCGAAACGGAGCGCACTCCTGATCGGAGCCGGGGAGACTGGTAAACTGACTGCGAAACACCTCACCACGAGGAATCTCGGAAACCTTTTCCTTGCGAACCGTACGCGAACGAGGGCGGAAGAGCTCGTCAAAGAACTTGGTGGTACAGTCATTGATTTCAGCAATATCACAAACGAGATCCCCCACGTCGACATCGTCATCACCTCCGTTGAATCGCCAACGTTTGTCCTCTCACAGAATGATATCCGCCAGGTTATGAAACAGCGTGGGAATAGACCGTTGTTCATTATCGACATCGGCGTGCCGCGTAACATTGATCCTGCCGCGAACATCATCGAAAATGTTTTTCTTAACGATATCGACGCGTTGAACCATATCATCGACCAGAACCTCGCCCATCGAAAAGATGAGATTCCCGCTATCCAGAAAATCATTACCGAAGAAGCCGCGGGATTCCGGGAATGGTATGATTCGCTCGACATCACCCCGACCATCCAGGAGCTGCGGGAACACTTCGAAGACATCCGTTCCAGTGAAGTCGATAAACACCTTCACCACTTCCCTGCGGGCGCGAAGGAAGACCTCGACATCCTCACGAAACGGATCGTCAATAAGATACTCCACACACCCATGGTGAATCTGCGCTCCGGCACGTCCGGCCAGCCTGTGGGAGACACGAGAACGCGGGTGTCAACGCTGCGGCATCTCTTTGGACTCGATAAGAAACCACGCCAATGAAATCTCCGGTTCGTCAGGTCATCCTCGGCAGCCGCGGGAGCCAGCTGGCTCTTTGGCAAACCGAATTCGTCAAGTCGGAACTTGAACGGCATTTCCCCGCCCTGACAATCGGCATTGAGATTATCAAAACCACAGGAGACAAGATCCTCGATTCCGCTCTTTCGCGGATCGGCGACAAAGGGCTGTTTACAAAGGAGATAGAACACGCGTTACTCGACCGGCGAATTGATCTTGCGGTCCACAGCATGAAGGATCTCCCGACTGAACTTCCATCTGGTCTCATGATCGGCGCTGTCACAAAACGTGAGGATGTTCGGGATGTCTTTATTGCACATCCTTCAAAGAAATATGCTTCGCTTGCTGATGTTCCACAGAAAGGAATCATTGCGACGGGCAGCCTGCGGCGGAAATGCCAGATCAAACATTTGCGGCCCGATCTCGGGATTGTCGACCTGCGGGGTAATCTGAACACCAGGTTTACCAAACTCGAAAACTCCGACTGGGATGGAATAATCCTCGCCAGGGCAGGGGTCGTCAGGCTTGGCTTCGAGCAGAAAATAACCGAGACTCTCCCGCTCGACAAAATGCTCCCCGCCGTCGGGCAGGGTGCCCTCGCGATCGAAATCCGCGACGCAGAGCCGAAGGTTAAATCTCTGCTCGAGCCCCTCACCAGTCGTTCAGCCTCAATCGCCACTGCTGCCGAACGCGCCTTTCTTCACTTCCTCGAGGGGGGCTGCCAGGTTCCAATCGGATCCTATGCAGTAATCAAGGACAACACTTTAACCCTTGAGGGACTCATCGGGACTCTCGACGGTGAGCGGCTCATCCGGGGAAAGATTCAGGGCGATCCTGCCGAAGCGTCCCGACTTGGAGAAGAGCTTGGCAGGACTCTTTACAACAGTGGCGGACGCGAAATTCTCGCGTCGATACGGACTGCTGCACCAGGCATCGCACCGGTCATGGTGTGATCCACCAGAAGACTCAAAAAATCAGGGGATATTCGCGCAGAGATCTTATCGTGCCACAAACTCTCGGTGGAAGAAAAATATTGATTACCCGTTCACGACGACAAGCGGAGGAATTCGTACGGGTGGTCGAGCGCGCGGGCGGGGTCGCTGTTGTTTTTCCAACCATTGAGATCGAGCCGCTTGAATCGTGGGATCAGTGTGACCGATCAATAGAATCGCTTTACATGTGCAATGGGATTATTTTTACGAGCTCGAATGCGGTGGATTTCTTCTTCAAGAGATTCCGGGAAATACAACGCGACATTAGAGAGCTTGAGGGAAAAGCAATCTATGCGGTGGGACACAAGACAAAGGAACGGCTTGACGGACTCGGCATAAAGGTCAGGGCGATTCCCCAAACGTATACCTCGGCAGATCTGGCAAAACTCATGGAACAAGAGGACCTCCGGGGAAAGAGCTTTCTCTTCCCGACCGGGAACTTGACGAAAGAAACTCTTGCCGATAATCTCCGGCTTCTGGGTGCACACGTTGATGCGATTCACGTTTACCGGACAGTCATTCCGAGTCAGCCGGCTATCGGTGCACTCGATGCTCAAATCATAAATGACGGGATTGACGTCCTCACATTTCTG
Source organism: Bacteroidota bacterium (assembly GCA_033852415.1). Classification (GTDB taxonomy): domain Bacteria; phylum Bacteroidota; class Ignavibacteria; order UBA10030; family SZUA-254; genus DATKPE01. Next base: position 1,268 of record JAWOMQ010000044.1, on the reverse strand, counting down.
AGCCCTTCCGCGTTTCAGAACTTTGTCACCCTTTTTACGTCTCCCCGCGTCAGACTTTTTTCGGAACATGCGCTGATAGCTGCAATCGGGCCAACAACATCGAGGGCAATTGAGCAAGCGGGTCTGGAGGTCCAGATTGTACCCGAGCAATCGACCACTGAGTCCCTTATCGATGCAATAGCAAATTATTTTCGGGTTCATCAGACAAATTCATGAAAAACGATCTGTTCCTCAAGGCATGCCGCCGCCAGGAAATTCCGCGAACACCTGTCTGGCTGATGCGTCAGGCAGGCCGGTATCTGCCAGAGTATCGTGCCATCCGTGCCAAGGTTGATTTCCTCACCTTATGCAAAACCCCCGATCTTGCCGCTGAAGTGACTCTTCAACCTGTTGACATTTTGGGCGTAGACGCGGCGATCATTTTTTCTGATATTTTGGTCGTTCCCGAGGCAATGGGAATGGAACTCATCATCGAGGAAGGCAAAGGAGGGCCCCGGTTTCCTTCGCCGGTCCGGACATCCGCTGAGATCGAGAGGTTGAGGATTCCGGATCCTTCAGAGCATCTTTCTTACGTTCTCGAAGCATTAAAGGCGACGCGGAAAAAACTCGAGGAGCGCGTGCCCCTCATCGGCTTTTCCGGCTCACCCTGGACACTTGCGTCCTATATGGTGGAAGGACACGGTTCGAAGAATTTCCGTTCCATCAAGGAACTCATTTACAATGAGGCTCCACTTGCACACAGATTATTGGAGAAAATTGCGGAATCAGTTTCACACTATCTCCGTGCCCAAATTCGCGCCGGGGCAGATGCCGTTCAGATCTTCGACACCTGGGGCGGCATACTCTCGCCGGCGGCATTCCAGGAATTTTCTCTCCGGTATATCAAATCGATCGTCAACCAGGTAAAGCCCGAGGGTGTTCCCATAATTATCTTCTGCAAGGATTGCAGCCACTCACTGGATAAGATTGCCGCTACGGGATGTGAGGTTGTGGGGTTAGACTGGACAATCGATATCGGCACTGCGCACAAAATTATCGGGGACAAGGCCGCACTCCAGGGGAATCTGGACCCGACAATATTGTATGCCCGCCCGGAAAGAATCCGACACGAAGTTCGATCAATCCTTGAAAAATTTGGGCATCGGCCGGGACATATATTCAATCTGGGCCATGGTATCCTGCCCGCCACGTCGGAGGATGCGGTCAGGGCATTGGTCGATTTCGTACACACGCATTCTGCCCGGGCAGAGCCCTGACGCCTCTTGGCT
>JAWOMQ010000224.1:0-7488 GCA_033852415.1 Bacteroidota bacterium | reverse complement strand
CCTGCAAGAGATCGGCCTGCTCGGTTTTTGTCGGTAATCCGGTGCTCGGCCCACCCCGTTGTATATCGCAAATGATAAGCGGCAGTTCAAGCATGACCGCCAGCCCCATCGCCTCTGTTTTTAGAGCCATTCCCGGTCCGCTGGTTGTTGTAACGCCGAGCGATCCGCCGTAGGCTGCTCCTATAGCGGACGTGATACCCGCAATCTCGTCCTCTGCCTGAAACGTCTTTACGTGAAAGTTCTTTTGCTTCGCAAGTTCGTGAAGAATGTCGCTTGCAGGTGTTATGGGATACGATCCGAGGAAGAGTTCAAGACCGGATTTAACAGAGGCGGCTATCAATCCCCAGGCGACTGCCTCATTGCCGGTGATGCTCCGATATTCACCTGGCTCCAGCGAGGCGGGTTTTACTTCGTAGCGGACTGCAAAGATCTCGGTAGTTTCGCCAAAGGCGTAACCTGCCTTAAGCACGCGCGTGTTGGCTTCGACAATTTCCGGTGTTTTGCCAAACTTCTCGCGTATCCAATTGATTGTGGGTTCAAGGGGGCGGGAAAACATCCAATACATCATTCCAAGAGCGAAGAAATTCTTGCTCCGATCGGCAATCTTTGTTGAGAGGCCGAGATCGGTAAGAGCGTTTTGAGTCAGTTGTGTGATTTTAACAACGTGAACCTGATAAGGTTCGAGCGAGTTGTCCTCGAGGGGGTTTGCAGAGTACCCCGCGAGTTTCAGATTTTTATCACTGAAGCCGTCGCTGTTGGCGATGATGATTCCGCCTTTGCGCAAACTGCGCAGATTCACCTTGAGCGCAGCTGGATTCATCGCCACAAGCACATCGCATGTATCGCCCGGAGTGTTAATTTCTGTTGATCCAAAATGAATCTGGAAGCCGCTGACACCGAACAATGTACCTGCAGGGGCACGAATTTCCGCCGGGTAATCGGGGAGCGTGCTCAGGTCGTTGCCCACAAAGGCTGTCGTACTTGTAAATTGCATGCCGGTCAGCTGCATCCCGTCGCCGGAGTCCCCGGCAAATCGAATCGTTACCTCCTCGAGGTTTTTTATGTCCTTGTCCATAAGAGTCTTTATGTCTGGTGTATAATTGTCTTAATTACCCCAATTCGCTCAGGAAGGGGAACCATCGTGACAGATATCCGGAAAGAAGGGTCAGATAATTGGTTGCTATCAAAATGCCTACAAGAACCAGCAAAATCCCACCTGCGATTTCCACTTTATGGAGATGTCTTTTGAACTTGTTAAAAATGTTGTAAAAGGCGGTAACGCTCAATCCGGTAAGAAAAAAAGGAATGCCCAAACCGAGGGAGTAAACGGCTAGAAGAACGATGCCTTTGCCAACGGTGTCTTGTTGGCTCGCGATAGCGAGGATTCCAGCTAGGATAGGGCCGATGCACGGTGTCCAGCCGAACGCAAATGCGAGGCCGACGAGAAATGCACCGAGCAAGCCGAGCCGTCTGCCAGAGGTCTGGAACCTCTTCTCATAATTCAGGAAAGGGATCTTGAATAGTCCCGTCATGTGAAGCCCGAACACGATAATAATGACACCTGCGATTTTCCCTATGATCGAAATCTGATCGTGCAGAAACTGTCCAATTGCGGTTGCAGATGCACCGAGGGCGACAAAAACTGCAGAAAAGCCGAGAATAAAGAAGAGAGAGTTCTTTGCGATACGCTTTCGGACTGCACTACGCTGCTCAGCGTTTTGCATCTCCTCAAAGGAAACGCCGGATATAAACGAGAGGTAACCAGGGACGATGGGAAGAACGCAGGGTGAAATGAACGATATCAGCCCAAAAATAAAGGCAGTTGCGATACTAACATTTTCCAATGGACAATCCTCTATGATGCGAACAGAAGCCTACAAATTAAAATACACTTATTCAGTGCAATATTCAACTTTGATCGCCGGGAAGCCGGTGATTACTCCTGCACCACCCACACTTTCACTTTGCCCGTGACGTTCTGGTGCAGTTTGATGTCGACCGTGTAGATTCCAAGAGCTTTAATCGGTTCCGCCAGCTCGATCATCCGCTTGTCCAGTGTAATCCCTTTCTCCTTGAGGGAGTCACCGATCATCTGTGAGGTGACGGATCCGAAGAGTTTTTCATCTTCCCCGACCTTCACCTTTAGTGTGAGAGAAATTTTCTCCAACTCGGATGCCAGTTTTTCGGCCTGGTGGAGATCCTTCTTCTCGCGGGTCACGTGTTGTTTTTTCTCTTCGTCGAGCGCACGAAGATTCCCAGCTGTTGCCTGATAGGCGATACTCCTCGGTATCAGGTAATTGCGGGCGTAGCCTTCCTTCACCTCAACGATGTCGCCGATTTTGCCGAGCTTTCCGTAGTCTTGCCTCAAAATGATCTTCATACAATTCCTGTTTCGATAGTGATAATGTTAACGGATTGTTTCAGAAACAAATGGCATCAGTGCGAGATGGCGTGCTCGCTTGATTGCCTGGACAAGCTGGCGTTGGTGTTTCGCGCAGGTGCCGGTTATGCGTTTTGGGATGATCTTTCCCTGTTCGGATATAAATCGGAGTAACCGTTTCTCGTCTTTATAATCGATGTAGATTTCCTTACTCTCGCAAAAGCGGCAAACCCGCCGCTTCTTTATCTGTTGTTCTTGTTTTGGCATGAAGAATTATCCTTCCGGTTCATGTAAATGGTGCGGTGATTGGGTCTTGATGAGCTGTGCTTCTTCACTCGTCAAAAACTTGTCGAATGCGTCATCTTCCACCGTCATCGGTTCATCTTCGTGCGGCTGAAGATGAGTGCTGGCGTGGGAATTCTCGGCGGTTGTTCCTTTCTTGTTGAGGAACTGGATGCGGCGTGCTTTTATTTCCACCACGTTGCGGCTATGCCCGTCGTCACTCTTGAACAGGTGACTCTGCAGCTCGCCGTCGATCAACACCGCGCTCCCTTTTTTCAGGCGGTTTGTGCAGCTTTCTGCAAGTTTGTTCCACGCAACCACCCCTACGTAACAAACTTCCTCTTGCCATTGGTTATTGGCATCCCGGTATTTTCGATTGGACGCGATTGAGAAATTTATGACCGGGGTCCCGTTCGTCGTTTGTCGGAAAACGGGATCTTTTGTCAGATTGCCGGCGATGATAACGCAATTTAATTCGGGCATCTTTAAGTCAGCCATAGCAGTTCCTTACTCAATGATCATAATGTCGGACTGTAAGAGGGTGAGGTCAGCTTGGAGTCTCGGTATCCTCGTCGACAAAGAGCGGTTCGCGCGCCGGTGGAGGAGGTTCAGGCGTTGGTGCCTCCGGTTTGGCAGCAGCGGCGGTTTGGCTGAGGGCACTGGCCTTAAGCGACCTCTTATCCCGGTGAATGGTGAGGAACCGTAGAATGTTTTCGTCGAGCAAGTATGTCCGCTCGAGCTGAGGCACGACGGAGCCGATGGCAGTAAATTCGATATTGATGTAGTACCCGTTGTTCTTCTTTTTGATGGTATACACCAGGCGTTTTCTGCCCCATTTATTCAGCGCGGTAATCTCGCCGCCGTTCCGCGTGATAACTTCCTGGATGTGGTTGATGAGGGAGTCTATCTGAAGGTCCTCCAGAGAGGCGTTCACGATAAACGTTGTTTCGTAGGAGTGCTTGGATTGAGCCATAGTATATCCCTTCGGTCGTGGTACAATGATCTCTGAATAATTGTGAGAGAACGACAAATTCAGAGATAGGGTTAATGAACACGTGAATTAAATTTTTGCATTGCTGCATCCACACCATCCGATGCACATGCAATTGCCGCATCCCGCGCCGCATCAACGAGGCGACGGAGAGCTTTCATTTCACTGCTTGTAAATGGAGAGAGCACATACTCTGCCATCAAACTCTTTTCTTCGGGCATACTCTCGCCCGCAATCCCGCATCGCATGCGGGCAAAATCGGTCGACTGAAGATGATGAGCAATCGATCGTAATCCATTATGTCCGCCGTCGCTCCCGCGGTGTCTTATGCGTATCGCACCGAGCGGCAAGTGGAAATCATCCACGATAACGAGAAAATTCCTCACGTCAATTTGGCATCGTTCGATCGCGTCTCGCACGGCGTACCCTGAGTTGTTCATGTACGTCAGGGGTTTGATTAAGAGAACGTCCCAGTTGTCGATTTTCCCTTCTGCAAGGAGATACCCGCCGTCCACGGCCTGAAAACGAAGGCCCAGTTTCTCGGCGACGGCATCAATCACCAGGAATCCGGTGTTGTGGCGTGTCGCCGCGTATTCCGCCCCCGGGTTTCCGAGACCGATAAGGGCGAACATAGGACAACCAGTGTGTTACTTCTTCTTTTCCTCTTTTGCAGGAGCAGCTTCTGCTTTCTTTTCCGGAGCAGGAGCTTCACCTTCAGCGCCCTCTTCGACCTTCTTGCCCTTCGCAATCACTTCGGGTTCAACCGCCTCTTCAGGTGCGACCGCCGCTGGTGTTTCTTCCTTTTCAACCGTCGGAGGGATGACACCCACGATGGTTGTATCTTCATCTTCGAGTATCTTGACGTTTTCAATCTTCACGTCACCCACGTGAATAAAGTGGTTGATCTTGAGTTCCTCGGCATTGACCTCGATGTGGTCGGGAATATGGCGGGGGAGGGAGAAAATCTCTATCTTTCGTACGAACTGATGCAGAATTCCGCCGTCCCGCACTCCCACGGGGGTACCACCCACAACGCGTACGGGAATCTCAATGGCAATCTCTTCGTCCTGCCGGAGTCCTTGCAAATCGATGTGAATCGCGCGGTCTGTAATTGGATCGAACTGGATATCGCGCAAGATGCAACTCTTCGAATCCCCATTGTTCAACTGGAGATTGATCAGGTGAGTTTCGGATGTAAAGATAAGAGGATTGAGCGATTTTTCCGGAACAGCGAAAGGGACATTCGATTCACCGTGCATGTAATAGATTCCGGGGACTTTACCCGATCGACGCAGCATATGCGTCCGTTTACCGGTCTCCGATCTTATCTCAGCTTGAAGCACTACTTCTTTCATGGTCTTACCTCTTATCCTTTATCGATATCGAACAATGAACTGATAGATTGATTTTTGAACCCTCGCTTGATCGCATCACCGAAGATTTTGGCAACACTTAAAACTTCGATCTTTCCCGTACCCGATATCCTGGAAGTTATCGGAATTGTATCGGTGACAAACACCTTCGAGACTGCCGATCCTTCGATTCTCTGAAGTGCCCGGCCGGACAGGAGCGGGTGAGTACATGCGCCGTATATTTTTCCTGCACCGGCGACCCGAAGCGCTTCCGCCGCGCTGCAAAACGTCCCCGCCGTGTCAATGAGATCGTCCACAATGAGGATGTTCCTGCCCTTCACTTCTCCGATAATATTCATGACTTCCGCTTCGTTGGGCTTAGGACGCCGTTTATCAATGAGGATCAAATCAGCGCCAAGCCGCTTGGCGAATGCCCGTGCCATTTTAATTCCCCCTACATCTGGCGAGACGACTGTCAGATCGGGGATCTTCTTCCTGAGGAAGAAGGTTACATACAATGCCGATGAGTATAGGTGATCCACAGGGATATCGAAGAACCCCTGAATTTGTGGCGCATGCAAATCCATCGTGATCACCCGGTCCAGCCCTGCCGCCGTCAGGAGATTTGCGACCAGCTTCGCCGTGACAGCGACCCGTGGTTGATCTTTTCTGTCCTGCCGGGCATAACCGAAATATGGAATAACCGCTGTCACTTTTCTGGCAGACGCCCGTCTTGCCGCGTCGACCATGATCAGCAACTCCATTAGATTATCCGCTGGCGGTGCAGTTGTCTGAATAATGAACACATCACATCCGCGGATATTCTCGGTGTACTTGACCCAAATCTCTCCGTCACTAAAGTTCTCGATCTTGCAACTACCGAGACTGACCCCGATCCGACTCGCAATTTTCTGAGCCAGCCTGGGATTGGAGCGGCCGGCGAATAATTTCAAATCGTGCATCCGAGAGTTCGCAACAGGATAGTGATCTCTAGCCAAGGCAGAAATACTTAGAATTTATCGCATTTTTGCCGCTTTACAGCTTGGAAATATAACGAAATTTATCAACGTTTGCAATAGGAGGCAGGAATTAACAAGTGGAATTGCCATTGGACATTGCATTTTCTATCTGAAATCGCGCATTCGAATGCCTGAAACCACGATCACTTTGGCTTTGTCGGCAACCCTTGCATCATCATCGCATTCCTAAGCTTTTCACTGTAGTACGTGACCTGATCCCGATCCCCTTTAGATGAATAGAGAGAAATCAGCATCCGGAGCGCGTCCGTAAACGTTGAGTCCGCGGCAAGGGATTTTTTCAGATTGCTTTCGGCTCCCGCCAGATCATGTTTAAGGTAGGAGACAAGCCCGAGATTTGACCATGCCATCGGATCGGATGGATTCTGCCGGGCGGCGGTGGCGAATTCGAGCTCCGCCTTCTCAAGGAGATTCTGCTGACCGTATGCAATGCCCAGATTGTTGTGGTATGCGAAGTTCGACGAATCCAATTCCACTGCGTGTTCATAGCTCTCTATCGCCTTACGCAGGTCCTTTTCATGCATGTATGCCACGCCGAGACAATAATATGCTTCGGCGGCTTGAGGCGCCATCCTGGTTGCGTACTCCCAGTGAGAAATGTCATCGTGAAAAACTGTGCTGTATCTGAATGCGATAATCGAAAAAAGAATAATGAGAAGCAGGAACGATCTGGTTACCCAGCTCTGCAGACGAACGAGATTCGTCTCGAACACTCCCGCTATGAACATTGAAACCCCGGCGACCGATAGATAGGCTCTACTTTCAAGATAGCTGAACCGGTGCGCCGAGTCGGCGATGTGAACGACCAGCGAGGGAAGGATGGAGAGGACAAGCCATAGTATTCCAAAGATGCTCAATCTACTCCGCGCATTTTTATTGAGGGCCATGACAGTTAAGATCACTACAGCCGCGACGATGCCAATCGTGAGCGAAAGATTATCATTTGTTGCATAAGGGGAGAGTCGCACGGGGACGATCATTTTGCCAAGCGATTCGGCCACTGTTCGCAGATTTGAGACAAGAGTTCCAAGAGTATACGCTCTGTGGAGGCCGCTGAGCGCCGCCTCCCGCATGAAATACCAAAGTGTGACAGCGCCAATCCACCCTGCGACATATTGTACGCTTTTCATGGAGACGACCGGGACGCGAACGAAAACGAACAGGTAATAAAGGCACAGCAGGGGAAACGCGAGCGCTGATTCCTTTGTGAGAAGAGCGAGGAAAAAAAAGAGAATGTGCAGCAAGGTAAAGCGCATTTCACCTGTCGTGGCGGAACGAGTCATCGAGAGAAAGGACAACATGATGAAAATTGCGACCAGTGAGTCGTTTCTTCCAGGAATCCAGGCCACTGTTTGCGTGATCAGGGGATGGACTGCAAAGAGGGCGCTCGCAAAGAATGCAATTCCTCTTGAGGATTGCAGTTTCGAAAGCAGGAGGAAACAGAGA
>JAWOMQ010000121.1:0-7564 GCA_033852415.1 Bacteroidota bacterium | reverse complement strand
ATACGGGCTACAAACGTCCGAACACCTTTGATGATCGCCGCCAGCGTGCCAACAGTCTCTATCACAGGTTCCTCGATCCGCTCCTGAATTTTCCGTTCGAAATTCAGAATATTATCCGCAATGACCTTCACAGCTGCAATTGAATCACGGACGGTATCTACTTGCTCATCAATACTTTCCGTCACATGCTTGATTTTCTCCGTGATGGTTTCGAGGTTCTCGAGCACCGGGATGGCCTTAGCACTCAATTCTCTGAAATCTTCGGCAACAATAGACAAGAGATTCCGGACCCGGATGAGAAGGGAGACGAGGTAAACACACAAAATCGATAACGCGGCAAGAGCAATGATTTCAAAAATGATGAGTACCGTGCTTGCGGTGGTTTCCACGATCATCTCCGAAAAGTGATATTTTTACCGTTGCTTAAGATTTGGGCCGGTCTTTTTCGCCCTTGTACGCATCCACTCCCGCACGGAAAGCAGCTTTCACTCTTCCTGGCTCCTCCGACGTACGTTGCCTGATTCCGCTGAGAACCTTTTCAGCATTTCCGAGCAGATGTTCGGCCTTCTCCTTGGCGTCGGCGATTAACTGATCCGACCGTTCCTTCCCTTCGTTCACCATTTCAGCGGTCTTGGCACGAGCTGCACCAATGTAATCGCCCGCACTCTCAGCTATATCGCCTGCCTTTCGCTTGATATCCGCGCGAAGCTCTTTTCCGCTTTTTGGCGCGTACAAGAGAGCAGCCAGAGCGCCTACGACACCACCCGCCACGAATCCGATCAAAAGCCCCTTTGCCAATCCTTTGTTTTCTTCTGCCATCTGTTCACCTGGAGTTAAAACTTTTAACCTATTACGAGTAACTTAAAAATATTGGCTATAAAAAGCAAATAATTGATGGTATTTTCGCAGATTTCCGAGCGTTATCGACCCCGAAGGGAGGCAAGGTTGGTGTTCCAGAGTATTTCCGTAACCCGTGCCAGTTCATTTCCCAGCTTCACCGGTTCATCAGTCTTCTCAGGTTGATTTTCAAATACGGCATAGGGGACTTTTCGACCTCTAAAGGTAATATACCTGGGATCCGCACTTGCCAATTTCTCCCAGTCATTCGTCTTGTAATAAAACTCCATCTTGTCGTCCGGAAGGGAATGATAAAGAATAGAATCTTCCATGCCCGGTCGTGCGCGGCGGTGGTTCTTTCGTACTGATTCCTCGTAGGAAACTCTAATGTAAATTATGCATGCACGCTTCACGATTTCTTCATGCAGATACGAGAACGCCTCCTGGAAACCGTTCTCCCCACCGCGTGAGAACTCGACGATTGAAGTCATGCGTTCGTGGTAATGCTGGTCCGCAGCAAGTCGTTTCCGATAAGCTAGATTGATGCGCTCGATGTAGAGATTCCACAGGAAATCATCCTTGAACCAATATTTCTCGTCGGTCCAAATCCTCGGTCTCCCATGTCGGGAAAGGATGTCGTCCACCTCGAACGTCTCCCAAACATATGGAAAGTCGTCGATTTCTTCGAATTCGTTGATGTGAAAGCGTCGAATTCTCTCTTCTACCGGTGTCTTCTTGAGATAATCGATCACCTCGGACTTCCCGGCAGCGGGGCGTCCAATAAGGAGAATAACGTCAAAATGATTTTTAGTCGGCATGTGCTTTTCACTATTTGATTTCGTTGAAACGGCTCTCGATTCTGGCATCGATCGTTTTGTCGCGCATGACCTTGGCCACAATCGCCTCGTAAACAGTAGCGTTCATAAATTTCGCATCTTGCGGTTCAAATCCAAGATACTTCACCCCCTGATCAAGCACAAAGTCACTTGTCGCACAAGTGTAATTCCCATCATCGCCGATACTTTTCCCGTCAGTCGTTAATGTCACAATCGTTGGTTTTCCGTCAACAAGCTTCCAGGTGCATGAGAGACCGGACAGCTGGAGAGCAGACCGCCCTTCGGCGAGTGAGTTTATGGTGCGCTCAACAAATTGTCTGACATCCTTACCTGTCATCCTGAAGGTACAAACGATATTCCGGAAGGGCATGATCTCAAAAATATCAGATTTGCGGATAGGACCGGCTTCCAGGTCCTTTCGGATGCCGCTGCTGTTTGTTATTCCAATTTGCGCTTGACCGGTTTCACGTATAGCATCGGCGATAAAATGGCCAATGTTGCTCTCGCCTCTCGCATTCCGCTTCCAATCTTCGGTCAGCGTGCCGACAACGGTGTTAAAATCCTTATCGAGTGAGTCCTTAAATGCATCGACAATTTGTGAAACCGGCGTTGCTTCAGTTTGGTGGCTTGCCCAGAGGGGGATAAGCTTCCCGTCGTACGTTACTATTTTGTGATGGTCAACTGAGAGGTCAAGCTCGCCAAGGTTTTCGCAATCCGAGCCTGTTTGGCAAATGATGACCCCATTTATCAGTTTCGGCGTCCGCAAGCGGGTATGGCTATGGCCCCCAATGATGACGTCGAGGCCATGCGTTGAGATTGCAAGAACCGAGTCCGCGTCAACCCCTTCGTGCGTAAGAGCCACTGTCAGATCTGTCCTGCCGGCGATGGAATCGAGGTACCTCTGGGTTTCTTCGATCGGGGAAGCAACCTTAAGGCCATGGAGATTATTGGTGTTCGTCAGATGGAACAAGTCTGTGGACATCACACCTATGACGCCGATCTTCAGCCCCCCTCTTGAGAGAATGACGTAGGGTTTGTTACCAAAGGCAGGATGGCCAGTGCTGTCCATCAGGTTGTCGCAAACGGTAGGAAATTTGGCAATCGCTATCAGGGCGCGAAGATTGTCCTGGGAAATGTCGAGGTCATGGTTGCCGACCGTCCACACATCGTACCCCATTTCGTTCATCATCGCAAATAATGCACCTCCTGATGCGCTTTCGAAGTAGTAGTCGGAGATGGGGTTACCGGTCATGACATCGCCGGCATCAAGGAGAATCGAGACAGCGCGGGTTTTCCTTACGCTGTCGATCTCCCATGCCAGTTCCTTGAAGCCCCCAATCAACGGTTTTGGATTTTCATGGATCCACAATGCCTGATGCGGCAGGAATCCTGCATGCATATCATTGGTGTGTAAGATTGTGATGGACGAGGGTTGCGCAATGACAGGAAGGCAAACCCACAATGGGGCAAAAATCCATGTACAAATGGCAAACTTGAGAAATTTCATGGTCTGTGAATGCAGATAAAGGAGGCTGAGACGATTAGGGTTAAAGTTACGAATTTGCTGGCTCATGAGCAAAAAAATCCCGCATGTGAAATCGCGGGATATATTGAACGTACTGCTTAACGGTTCTTCTTCTTGTGCCTCATCTTGCGTAGTCGCTTCTTTCTTTTATGGGTCGCCATCTTTCGGCGAAGACGTTTCTTCCCGCTCGGCATGAAGGTGGTCCTTTCAGAAATTGGTCAGGGTGAATTATTGAACGGATGTTGCGACAAAAATTGTTTTGCTTTCTTGCCCGCATCAGATGTTGAATCGATCGCAATGCATTTTCGAAACCCCGACATTGCCGCTTCAACATTCCCGGAATGGAACTCCACAATCCCAAGATTGAAATATGCAAGCTGATGATTTGGATTAACTGCGAGGGCATCCAGTATCTCCCGTCGTGCTGAGGCGAGATACTCGTCTTTCCTGGAAGAATCTTCAAACGACAATGCAAAATACGATGTTCCAAGGTCAACCATCGCGTCAGTATTGCGCGGAGCCAACTGGAGATACTTCTGATATGTTTCGATTGCCCGGGGATAGAATCGAACATCCTGAAGAAGATTCGCTAACCTCAGCAGAGTGGCGGTATCCCCCGGAGTCGCATCCACATGCTTCTGGAGAGTCTCAATTTCCTGGATTGCCGATTGTTCACCAGGAGAAAAATTCCCGCCTTCGTGCGGATTGGTCTTTTGTGTTCTCGTGAAGAAGAGGATGGCACCGATGAGAAGGACGGCGACAATAACAGTGAATCTCCAGCTCTGGAAAAATGATATGGTGGAATTCGGTGCGCGCCCCCGCGGGGATCGATCTGCAGCCCCAGCTCGCTGAGGCCGCGGATTCTTTAACAGCGTCCCGCAACTTGCACAATAGGCAGCCCCCGAAACGTTGACGTAACCGCAGGCCGTGCACATACCGGATTGGTCCGGTCCCGTTTCCACCACATGAGTTTTCTGGGACGAAATGTTCAGCCTCGCACCACAATGGCTACAATACTTAGCCGATGCTTCATGGGCAGCACCGCACTTGTGACAGGTGAGATCAGGGGTCATGACGACTGCCGAACAATGCCGTTAGCCGGTAGGCTGGAGTTTCCGTAAATTATCGTTGACGATGCCCTTCAACTCCTTCGAGACTTTGAAGTATGGGACGAAATGTTCATCAACCTTTACTTGTTCACCGGTCCGGGGATTGCGGGCCATCCGCCCTTTGCGTTTCTTGGTCTTAAAGCTTCCAAATCCCCTAATCTCGATATTCTTCCCTTCCTTCAAAGCTTCAATAACTGTCTGGATGAATCCATCCACGACGGCTTCTGTTTCAACTTTCGTCAATCCAGTACCGCCAGCGATGTGATCAACTATATCGGCCTTCGTCAATTCAATTCTCCTTGTAATGTTCAAAAGGACCCGTTTGAGCACCGGGTCATGGTTTAAAATCCGTTCTGCATCTTGTACTGGAGCAACGGTTGATGAAATGTATTTTTCACCAACGTGGAGATGTCGGACACCAAAGATTCTCCCAGCAGCCTATCCAGGAGGGTAAAAACGCGTTTCCGTTCCCGGACAATCGTCGGCTGATCTTTGATCCCCGCTAGTTTTGCCGTAATACCGATTGCGTCCTCGAATGTCCCCAACGTATCGATAAGATGACGATGAAGAGCTTGTTCACCGGTAAAGACACGCCCATCGGCATAGGCCAGAATGCTGTCATGGTTAAGCCCCCGTTCCTTCTCCACAATGGATATAAATTGACGGTGAACATTATCCATGAGGCCCTGAAAATATTCACGGTCTTCAGCCGTCATGGGCCTGAACGGGGTCCCGGCATCTTTGAGCTTGCCGCTCTTAATTGTTGTCGCGTCGATCCCAAGCTTATGCAGAAGCGAGTCGAATCGGATGAATTCCGAAATGACGCCAATGCTTCCAGTTAATGTCCCGGGATTTGCCACAATCCTCGTCGCTCCACACGATACATAGTAGCCGCCGCTCGCGGCAAGTGCCCCCATAGAAACGACCACCGGTTTACCTGATTCGCGAACCCGCTTAACCTCTTCATATATCTCATGGCTCGCAACTACGCCGCCGCCCGGAGAATCCACATGGAAGAGAATAGCCTTGATTGCTCTATCCTCTCCATATTTCTTGAATTGGCGGACGATATCTTCGGATGAGGTAATTATATTACTTAGCTCGATGACCGCGATTTTTTGGCCATGCCCTCCTTCAGAGATCTCCTCATAATCTGCTCCCCGGGTAAAGGAGAAAATGAGGCTAAAAAAAAGAAATGCCATCCCCAGACCAAGAAAGAGGATGACACCAATGATAGCGAGCAGCCATTTTGTTGAAGACTTCACGTTATCTGCTTCTGTTAATGAAAACAACTAATGAAAAACCGATAACTCGTTATTTTTCATACTATTATACAAAACTGATATTCAAAAGTCAAACAGGCAATAAATGAGAAGAGGGACATTCAGCATGCACTCTACATGTCAAATGTCCCTCTTTGCCTAAATTCGGCTGATTGGACGAATCCCGCAATGACCCGTCACTTTATTTTAACTTCGATCTCCTTTGGCTTTGCCTCTTCCGCCTTCGGGATTGTAATCGAGAGAACTCCATCCAGATACGACGCCTCGATTTTGTTGTTCAGAACGGTGGAGGGTAGCGTGAAGGATCTGTAGAACGAACCGTATGCCCGTTCGACACGATGAAAATTCTTGTCGTTCTTTTCCTCTTCGACCTTCCTTTCGCCCTCAACCGAAAGAACATTGTTCATTACCGTGATCTTGACATTGTTCTTATCGACACCCGGGACTTCCATGCGAACGATATATTCGTTATCCTGTTCCACGATATCGGTAGCCGGGGTCCAACGCGTCAACGATCCACTATCGGAAATTCCGCCGCGGAACCTGTCAAACATATTGTCAATCTCTTGCTGCATGCTGACAATCTCGCTTGCCAGATCAGTGACGGGATTCCATGCAGTCATACTGCGCATCGGCTTCCAACGAACTAGTGTCATAAGCTCACTCTCCTTTTTTATTTTTTATTGATGTTTTTTGATTGCTACCTATGTAACAATCAAACGTCGTGCCATTACTGATGATGGGAGAAATGAGCTTTCGGACGAACTAATTTCGTGAGTTTAATCCCTGGTGCGTCGAAATGTCAGAGCACGAGAAAGTTCGACCGACGGCACGGACAGGCTGGCGCAAAGATATGACGGACAGGCAACGATGCTGCCAATTTTTCACAAATATCCTATTTCGTAGCTAGGTGTTGGGATTCCAAAAATCTTTCCACTTCGATCGCTGCCATGCATCCGCTTCCTGCCGCGGTAACTGCCTGACGATAGACCGGATCAGCGACGTCCCCTGCCGCGAAAACACCGTCAATGCTGGTCTGCGTTGAACCAGGCCGCGTGATAATGTAACCATTCGGATTAAGTTTCAGGACCCCTTCAAAAATTTTCGTATTCGGTTGATGTCCGATTCCGAGGAAGAGGCCATTTGTCGGCAAGACAGACTTCTCTCCGCTTGAGACATTCCTCACACGCAATCCGGTTACTGTTTTTTTCCCCTCCTGGTTCGTCCCAAGGACCTCTTCGACAGTCGAGTTCCACAGGAATTTGATTTTGGGGTTGGATGCGGCACGATCCTGCATAATTTTCGAGGCACGAAGCTGATCACGACGGTGAATGATCGTAACCTTGACGGCAAATTTGGTCAAGAAGCTCGCCTCCTCAAGAGCCGTGTCGCCGCCCCCAACGACCGCAACGTCAAGTCCTTTGAAAAAGAATCCATCGCATGTTGCGCAGGCGCTGACTCCATGCCCCATGTACTCGCGCTCTGAAGGAAGATTCAGCCATTTTGCCGAGGCACCTGTGGCAATGATCAAGGCGTCACCCATGTACTCCTTTCCGTCTGAATAAACACGGAATGGTTTTCTACTGAAATCAACCTTCGTAACGTCCTGAAAGATGGTTGTGGCATTGAACCGTTGCGCCTGCTGGCGGAACAGGTCCATGAGTTCGGGCCCGAGGACACCGTTGGGAAATCCAGGGTAATTTTCCACCTCAGTGGTTATCGTAAGTTGCCCTCCGGGCTGCACACCCTCGAAGACGAGAGGTTGAAGATTCGCCCTGCCAGCATAGATCGCCGCTGTCAGTCCTGCAGGTCCTGAACCAATTATGATTACTTTTTGACCCGTTGCCGTATCCATTGCTCTATCCTTCTTTATGGAGTGATACATTAATCGCGGCGTTGCGTCTCAGACCCTCAACTTTTGCTCGCCGGATCGGACTGTGACGGAACCGCTCATTGAACTGATCTGCAGTCATT
>JAWOMQ010000030.1:0-20646 GCA_033852415.1 Bacteroidota bacterium | reverse complement strand
CGCGGGAGTAACTCAGTTGGCAGAGTCACAGCCTTCCAAGCTGTTGGTCGCGGGTTCGAATCCCGTCTCCCGCTCTCACGTATGTGGGGATGCTTGCGTAGCTCAGTTGGTAGAGCACATCCTTGGTAAGGATGAGGTCACCGGTTCAATCCCGGTCGCAAGCTCGCAGATCGAAAGAACTATTTCAGGAGTTGTTCCATGCGAGATATCATCACACTCGAATGCGCAGATTGCAAACGCCGCAACTACACGACCACGAAAAACAAGAAAAAACAATCGGGCCGTGTCGAGTATAAAAAGTACTGTCCCTGGTGCACGAAACGCACTGTGCACAAGGAAACAAAATGAGGTTGACCTTACGTCAGTAGCTCAACTGGCTAGAGCAGCGGTCTCCAAAACCGCAGGTTGGGGGTTCGACTCCCTCCTGACGTGCAGCTGACGAGCGACGTACCTCTATAAGGATCTCATATGAAAGAAAAAATTATCGCGTTCTTTACTGATGTTGCAAAGGAGATGAGAAAAGTTACCTGGCCGCATAAGGAAGAATTGCGTGAATCCACGGTTGTCGTGCTTGCGGTGTGCGGTGTGATCACGCTGTTTGTTTTTGGCGTTGATTGGGTCGTAAGCAATGTCTTGAAACTTATTGTCTGATGATTCTCCAGAGGTGATGTGAGCGAAAATAATCCCAAGAAACGATGGTATGCGGTCCGTACGTATTCCGGACACGAAAATAAAGTCAAGGCCCATCTTGAGAATGAAGTTAAACACGCGAACCTCACCGAGCGAATTACAAACGTGATGGTGCCGGCCGACAAGATTTTCGAAGTCAAGGAGGGTTAGAAAAAGAGTAAGACGAAAACATTCTTCCCCGGCTATATCCTTGTCGAGGCGGTTCTCGATAAGGAGACAAAGCATCTGATCCTTAATACCCCGTCGGTGATCAGCTTCGTTGGCCCCCGGAACGAACCGGCCCCTCTCCAGGCTGATGAGGTCAAAAGGCTCATTGGCCGGATGGAAGAAAGAAAAGACGTCGAGGTTCTCGAAGTTCCGTTCCGCGTCGGTGATGCGGTGAAAGTCACGGAAGGGCCATTTAACAACTTCACCGGCTTTGTGCAGGATGTCAATGAGGAACGGATGAAGCTCCGTGTGATGGTGAGTATCTTCGGACGCAAGACCCCCGTGGAGCTGGATTTTAATCAGGTCGAACTTGAAAAGTAACATAATTCCAAAGTGAGTTGATATGAAAAAAGTTTCCGGGTACATCAAACTCCAGATTTCAGCGGGACAGGCAAATCCAGCCCCTCCTATCGGCCCTGCGCTGGGGCAGAAGGGTGTCAACATCATGGAGTTTTGCAAACAGTTCAATGCGCGAACGCAAGATAAGAAGGGACTAATTATCCCCGTTGTCATTACGGTCTTTACGGATAAGTCGTTTACGTTTATTACGAAGACGCCCCCCGCATCCGTTCTCCTCGCAAAGGCTGCGAAGGTGGAAAAGGGCTCCGGCGAGCCCAACCGGAACAAGATCGGAAAAGTCACACGGGCGCAGGTCAGGGAAATTGCCGAAGCGAAGATGCCTGACCTGAATGCCAACGATATCGATGCTGCGATGAAGATGGTCGCCGGGACCGCGCGGAGCATGGGAATTACAGTTGTTGATTAGAGTCATACGTGGAAGTTCGCCACCCGGCGAACGCTTGTACCACAATTGTAAAGGATGAAGTCATGAAACGAAGTAAACGTTATAACGCAGTTGTGAAAAAGGTCGACCAGAAGAAAGTGTACACGGTCGAAGAGGCGGTAGCCCACGTTAAGGAAATGGCAAGTGCCAAATTCGTCGAGGCAGTCGACATTGCCGTCCGTCTCGGCGTCGATCCGAAAAAAGCAGACCAGGCGATTCGGGGAACGGTTGCTCTTCCTCACGGGATTGGGAAGGAAGTAAAAGTACTTGTGATTGCGAAACCTCCGAAGGACGAAGAGGCAAAAAATGCG
The DNA here is from genome assembly GCA_033852415.1 of Bacteroidota bacterium. Lineage (GTDB taxonomy): Bacteria > Bacteroidota > Ignavibacteria > UBA10030 > SZUA-254 > DATKPE01. The sequence goes on along the minus strand of JAWOMQ010000030.1, from coordinate 18,654 downwards.
GGCGCCGATTTTGTCGGCTACCAGGATTATATTCAGAAGATTCAGGGTGGCTGGGCAGATGTCGATGTCATTATCGCCGCGTCTGATGTGATGGGTGATGTCGGTAAACTTGGAAAGGTTTTGGGTCCCCGCGGCCTCATGCCGAACCCAAAAAGCGGCACCGTCACTCCCGACGTCGCGAAGGCGGTCAAGGAAGTCAAAGCAGGCAAGATTGAATTTCGTGTTGATAAAGCCGGCATTCTCCACGCCACAGTCGGCAAAGCCAACTTTGAAAATGAGAAACTCGTAGAGAATGTCAATACATTTATTGGAACTGTCCTCCGTCTGAAACCGACGACGGCGAAGGGGCAGTATATCCGGAGCATTGCACTTTCGAGTACAATGGGTCCCGGTGTTCACATCGACAGAAACGTTGTTGTTCCACATTAACGCTTAGAATACGCACTCGCTCTATAATAATAAAATATTCCTGCTGCCCCATCGACGATGGGGGCTTCTCGGTAGGAGCTACTAGGTAACGAGGGAATCATGAAACGCAGTGAGAAGGATCAGATTATAGCAGATGTGCGTGAGAAGGCATCCCGGGCGACTGGACTGTTCTTCGCCGATTTTACGGGAATCACCGTCGCTGAAATTAGTGAACTCCGGCGTGAATTCCATAAGGCAAAGGTAGACTATCAGGTCGTCAAGAATACTCTCGCACGCAAAGCCCTTGAAGCCGTTGGCGGTTACGATACGATGCTGGACCGGCTTGTGAAACCGACCGGTATCGCATTCGCATACGATGATCCGGTCGCGCCGGCCAAGATCATTAAGAAGTTTCGCGAGAAGAATGAGAAACTTGTCCTCAAGATCTGCGTGATTGAGAAGCAGATTTTTGAAGGAACACAGCTTGATCAGATCGCAAAACTTCCTTCCAGGTCGGAAATTATCGCAGGCATCCTCGGAAGTATTCAGTCGCCCATTGCAGGTGTCGTGGGCGCAATCAATGCGGTGATGAGAGACCTGGTGAGCGTCATCGGTGAAATCGAAAAGAAGAAGGCGGCATAACGCTGCATCTGCCACATCAAACCATTATTTATTGATAGAAGGAGAAGCAAACCATGTCAGCAGTTCAGGAAATTGTGGAGAAAATTGAAAAGTTAACTCTTCTCGAGGCATCCGAGCTTAAGAAGGCCCTTGAGGAGAAATTTGGCGTGACCGCCGCGGCACCAATGATGATGGGCGGCGGGATGATGGCGGCCGGAGCGGGAGCGGCCCCGGCAGCTGCCGAAGCGCAAACCGAGTTTAACGTGGTTCTCAAAACCACCGGTGCGCAGAAAATCAATGTCATAAAAGTTGTGCGCGCCGCAACCGGCCTCGGGTTGAAAGAAGCGAAAGACCTCGTCGATGGAGCCCCAAAAACCGTGAAGGAGGGACTCAACAAGGACGATGCGGAAAAACTCAAGAAGGAACTTGAAGAAGCTGGCGCTGAAGTCGAACTGAAGTAAGAATGTCCTCACTTCTGTTGCGATCGATTGCAACGCTACAAGCATCTGCATAGTGCAAAATCGAGGAAAATGGTACCGATAACCTGGAGATTTTCGGGTTATCGGTATCCTGTTTTTTGTTTTCATGTTCCACGTGCGCCTTTCACGCGAAGATCAAAGTGCAAAGTGCGTTGTTGTTCATTTAACAAGGAGAGTCAGCTTTGAAAAACCCATCCAATAACTCCGACGGACGTATTTCTTTCTCGAAGATTCCCCAGATTCTTGACTACCCGGACCTCCTGAATGTACAGCTGGAGTCTTGGGAAAGTTTTCTTCAGGCCCACGTCCCTCCCGAGCGAAGACAGAACAAAGGTCTGCAGCAGATCTTTCTCATGAATTTCCCGATCACCGACGCACGGGAAAACTATCTGCTCGAATTCGTCGAATACTATGTCGAGAAACCGAAGTACTCGGTCATTGAATGCCAGGAGCGCGGCCTCACCTATGCTGTGCCTCTGAAGTGTAAACTGCGGCTTTCCACGAAGAGTGATGACGGTAAGAGTTACGTCGACACGCTGGAACAGGAAGTCTACCTCGGCAATCTTCCGGTGATGACGCACCGCGGAACATTTATCATTAACGGCGCCGAGCGCGTTGTCGTCAGCCAGCTGCACCGTTCCCCCGGTGTCTTCTTTGATGAGTCACTCCACCCCAACGGCATGTCTATCTATTCGGCACGGGTGATCCCGTTCAGGGGATCGTGGGTCGAGTTTACAACGGACATCAGCAACGTCATGTACGTCTACATCGATCGTAAGAAGAAATTCCCTGTAACCACTCTTCTCAGGGCTCTGGGATATTCCTCCGACGACGAGATCCTCCAGCTTTTTAATCTTGTGGAAGAAGTCGATCCGCATAAGGCCAATCTGAAAGATTATCTCGGGAGAATTATCTGCAGCGACGTGGTTGATAAGAAAACAGGCGAAATTTTTATCAATAAGGATGCGCAGTTCACGGAAGATCTTCTTAAAAAAGTGAAGAAATCTGAAATCAAGAAGATCCGCTTTTTGAAATACGAAGGCGTAGGGGAGAGTTCCGTCATTGCGAATACGATCCAGAAAGATATTGCACGAACGGATGAAGAGGCTCTCAACGCGATTTATCAACAATTACGATCGGGAGAAGCCCCTGACCTCGACACGGCGAAAAATCTGCTCGAGCGGTTGTTCTTTAACGAAAAGCGGTATGATCTGGGTGATGTCGGTCGTTACCGCATGAACGCAAAACTCGGGCTCACGATTGCACCGACCATTACCACGTTGACCAAGGAGGATATCATCGCAATCATCAATTATCTGGTCGACCTCCAGCAGGGCAGGAAGACTGTCGATGATATTGATCATCTCGGTAATCGCCGCGTTCGTACCGTCGGAGAACAAATTGGTCAACAATTCACAATCGGGCTGGCGCGGATGGCGCGAACAATACGGGAACGCCTGAGCCTGCGTGACCAGGAGAAAATCACACCCCAGGACATGGTCAATGCCCGTACGATCACGAGCGTTATTAATGCATTCTTCGGGACGAACCAGCTGTCACAGTTTATGGATCAGACTAATCCCCTCGCGGAGATCACGCATAAACGCCGTATGTCGGCCCTCGGGCCCGGAGGTCTGACCCGTGAACGCGCCGGATTTGAGGTCCGTGACGTTCACTACACGCACTATGGTCGCTTGTGCCCCATTGAGACACCGGAGGGACCGAATATTGGTCTCATTTCTTCACTCACGATTCATGCAAGAGTGAATGAGTTCGGATTCATTGAGACGCCCTATCGAAAAGTCAAAAATGGCAAGGTAACCGATGAAATCGAGTACATGACTGCAGAAAAGGAGGACGTGTACACGATCGCACAGGCGAATGCAACACTTGACGATAAGGGTCGGTTCCTGACTGAACGCGTCAAAGCGCGTTTCCAGAGTGACTACCCCTTGGCGAAACCGGAAGAGCTCCATTACATGGATGTTGCCCCAAACCAGATTGCCAGTGCGGCAGCTGCGCTGATTCCGTTTCTCGAACATGATGACGCCAATCGTGCGTTGATGGGATCGAACATGCAGCGTCAGGCCGTTCCGCTCCTACGACCCCAGACGCCAATTGTCGGCACCGGGCTCGAAGAAAAAATTGCGCGTGACGCGCGAACGATGATTGTCGCCGAACGAAACGGGGTGATTGAGTCGGTCGATTCAAATACCATTGTCGTCAATTATGATATCGACGAGAACAGCGTCGATGCAATTGTCAGTTTCGAAGAAAAGAAACGAGTGGAATACCAGCTGATCAAGTTCTTCAGAACAAATCAGGATACATCAATCAACCAGCGGGCTATCGTTGTTCCCGGCCAGAGGGTGAAGAAGGGTGAGGTGCTTGCCGACGGGTGTGCCACCGATCAGGGCGAACTTGCGCTCGGTCGGAACGTCCTGGTGGCCTTCATGCCGTGGCGCGGCTATAACTTTGAAGACGCTATCGTCATCAACGAGCGTCTGGTTGCCGAAGATACCTTCTCCTCGATCCACATTGAAGAGTTTGAACTCCAGGTGAGAGACACGAAGAGGGGCGAGGAAGAGCTGACACGGGAAATCCCGAATGTGAGCGAGGATGCGGTGAAAGATCTTGACGAGAACGGCGTCATCCGCGTCGGAGCCGAGGTTTCCGAGGGAGATATCCTGATCGGCAAGATCACGCCAAAAGGAGAGACTGAATCGACGCCTGAAGAAAAATTGCTAAAGGCAATTTTTGGCGAAAAGGCGGGTGATGTGAAAGATGCATCATTGAAAGCACCGCCGGGAATGAAGGGCATCGTCATATCCACTAAACTCTTTTCCAGGAAGAAGAAAGATGCTGAATCCAAAAAAGAGGATAAGCGATTAAACGAGCAGCTCGACCGGGCGCACAAAAAGGCGATCGCAGATCTGGGGGAAAAACTCATAAGGAAACTCGGGATACTTCTGGATGGTGAAAAATCCATTGGCATCAGGACGACGGGCGGCGATATGGTGTACCGCGCGGGGACACAGTTAAAACCTGAGTCGTTCTCAGATCTCAGTACTCTCGAGAAACTGGATTACCGGTCCGAATGGGTGGAAGACAAGAAGAAGAATTCCCTTGTCACGCGCATTTTTGAAAATTATTTTCAGAAACAGAACGACGTGGACGAGTACTACAAGTACGAGAAAACGAAAATAATGCTCGGTGACGAGTTACCGTCGGGCATTGTTCAGCTTGCGAAGGTCTATGTCGCAAAGAAGCGGAAACTCTCCGTGGGTGATAAAATGGCCGGACGCCATGGGAACAAAGGCGTTGTGGCAAAGATTGTCCCCCAGGAGGATATGCCGTTTATGGAAGATGGAACCCCTGTTGATATTGTCCTCAATCCGCTCGGTGTCCCATCGAGAATGAATCTTGGCCAGTTGTTCGAAACGGCACTCGGTTGGGCTGGCTACAGACTCGGAACAAAGTACGCCACCCCGATTTTCGATGGAGCATCCTGGGAGGATGTCGCGGGTGAACTCAATAAAGCGAGCCTGGACGCGAATTCCAAAGCCGTGCTGGTGGACGGACGGACAGGTGAACCGTTCGATCAGGAAGTAACGGTTGGATATATCTACATGATGAAACTATCACACCTGGTCGATGATAAGATTCACGCCCGTTCGATCGGACCTTACTCCCTCATCACCCAACAGCCGCTGGGTGGCAAGGCCCAGTTCGGCGGTCAACGGTTTGGTGAGATGGAAGTTTGGGCGCTGGAGGCGTATGGTGCCGCTAATATTCTCCAGGAAATACTCACCGTCAAGAGCGACGACGTTTATGGGCGAGCCAAGCTCTATGAGTCCATCGTCAAGGGTGATAATCTGCCGGAACCCAATGTGCCCGAATCGTTTAATGTTCTCGTGCGGGAATTAATGGGTCTCGGACTCGATCTAAAGATTGAATAACAATTTCGGAGAGCTAACCTATGCCATTCACACATGAAGCGATTATTAAGAAGAACTTCTCGAGGATTACAATCACTTTGGCGTCTTCCGATCTGATTCTTTCCAGATCGCATGGTGAAGTCACCAAACCGGAGACGATCAACTATCGCTCATTCCGACCGGAAAAGGACGGCCTTTTCTGTGAAAAGATTTTTGGACCCGTCCGAGATTGGGAGTGTCACTGCGGGAAATACAAACGCATCCGTTACAAAGGAATAATTTGCGACCGGTGTGGTGTTGAAGTTACGCAGAAAAGTGTGCGCCGGGAACGGATGGGCCATATCTCTCTTGCGGTCCCGATTGTCCACATCTGGTATTTCAAATCGACCCCGTCGAAGATCGGTAATCTCCTTGGATTGAGTAACAAAGATCTTGAACGAATTATCTATTATGAATCCTATGTCGTCGTTCAACCGGGTACGACGGGTCTCAAGCAGATGGACCTCCTTTCAGAGGAGCAATATTACGATGTCCTTGCCTCTCTCCCTGAGAAGCATCACGATCTTGACGACACCGATGAGAGGAAATTTATCGCGAAAATCGGCGGTGATGCGGTCAAGGCATTGCTGAAACGGGTACAAATCGAAAATCTTTCTGCCGAATTGCGGGTTGTATCGAAAGAAGAATCGTCAGTTCAGAAAAAGCAGGAGATTCTCAAACGCCTGAGAGTTGTGGATGCATTCCGTGAACGGGAGAACGGTCCTCTGAACAGACCTGAATGGATGGTCCTGGATGTAATTCCGGTCATTCCCCCTGAACTCCGTCCGCTTGTTCCACTTGAAGGAGGCAGGTTTGCGACGTCTGATCTCAATGATCTCTACCGCAGGGTTATTATCAGAAACAACCGTCTGAAACGACTTATTGAAATCAAGGCACCCGAAGTAATCCTCAGAAACGAAAAACGAATGTTGCAGGAAGCAGTCGATTCACTCTTCGACAATTCGCGGCGCGTTAACGCCGTCCGATCGGATAACAACCGTGCCCTGAAATCGCTTTCCGACATGTTGAAGGGAAAGCAGGGGCGGTTCCGTCAGAACCTGCTCGGGAAAAGGGTTGATTATTCAGGCCGCTCGGTCATCGTTGTGGGTCCTGAACTTAAACTCCATGAATGCGGTATTCCCAAGGATATGGCCGTCGAGTTGTTCAAGCCGTTCATAATCAGAAAACTGATCGAGCGTGGGTTGGTAAAGACCGTTAAGAGCGCTAAGAAAATGGTCGATAAGAAGGGACCGGAAGTCTGGGAAATACTGGAGAATATTATTGATGGACATCCGGTGTTGCTCAACCGCGCTCCGACGCTCCATCGTCTCGGCATTCAGGCGTTCCAGCCCGTTCTGGTCGAAGGAAAAGCTATCCGCATCCACCCGATGGTGTGCACTGCGTTTAACGCAGATTTTGACGGTGATCAAATGGCGGTTCACGTTCCGCTATCTTTTGACGCCCAGCTCGAAGCACGGATACTCATGTTGTCGAGTCACAACATCCTCTCTCCCTCGAACGGCTCCCCGATCGTGCACCCCACGCAGGATCAGGTGCTCGGATCGTATTACCTCACCAAATCTAAGGCAGGGGACATTGGAGAAGGGGCAATATTCTCGTCTCCGGAAGAGGTTATCGTCGCGCATAATCTTAATAAGATCGGATTACATTCCCGATTGAAAGTGCGGATCGATGGTAAGCTTATTGAGACAACGACCGGACGGGTGATTTTTAACCAGATCGTTCCCAAGGAGCTTGGCTTCATCAATGAGTTGCTTAACAAAAAACGCCTGACCCAGATTGTCCAGTCAGTCTTCCGGACGTGTGGAAACATGCGCACCGCGGAGTTTCTGGACCAGCTCAAGGAACTCGGCTTTTCATATGCAACCAAAGGAGGATTATCGGTCAGCATCGGGGATGTCGTCATTCCCAAAGAAAAGGAAGAGATCATTTCGAAAGCCCTGAAAGATGTTGATAATGTCCAGAATCAATACTTCAGAGGTTTTATCACGAATGGGGAGCGGTACAATAAGGTTATTGATATCTGGACGCGAACCACAAACAGGGTGGCGGAACGGCTGTTTGACGCGCTCCAACACGCACGTGAGGGATTCAACTCGCTTTATATGATGGTGGATTCGGGTGCCCGAGGATCGAAAGAACAGGTTCGCCAACTCGCCGGAATGCGCGGATTGATGGCTAAACCTCAGAAGAGCATGTCAGGGGCCACTGGAGAACTTATTGAGAACCCCATTATTGCAAACTTCCGCGAGGGTCTGTCAATTCTCGAATACTTCATTTCGACGCATGGCGCGCGGAAAGGTCTCGCTGATACGGCGTTGAAGACGGCTGATGCCGGGTATCTCACGCGCCGCCTCGTAGACGTTGCTCAGGACGCCATAATTTCGGTGTTCGATTGCGGCACAATTCGTGGTGTTCTTACCGGCGCTCTCAAAGAAGGAGAGGATGTGAAGGAACCTCTCGCTGAGCGCATCCTGGGCCGCGTTGCCGTCCGGGATGTTGTCGATCCGCTGACCAAGAAGGTCCTCGTCAAAGGTGGAGAAGAAATTGATGAGAGAATCGCCGCATCAATCGCTGAAACGTCGATCGAAATGGTTGAGATCAGGTCGGTGTTGACCTGTGAAGCCAAGAGGGGTGTCTGTGCCAAATGCTACGGCCGGAACCTCACAACGTCGAAGCTCGTCGAAGTGGGCGAACCCGTTGGAATCCTTGCGGCCCAGTCTATCGGCGAGCCCGGCACGCAATTAACATTGCGGACGTTCCATACCGGCGGCACTGCAAGTCTGATCGCAGCGCAATCGCAGATCATTTCGAAATTTGATGGGACGGTTAAGTATGACGGCATCAAGTATCTGAAGCAAGCGGATGCTGATGGAAAACTGATCGTGATCGGCAGGAGCGGCGTCGTGAATATTGTCGATAAGGACAATCGCATCCTCACAAAGTATGATGTCCCCTATGGCTCAACCCTGCTGATTCCAGATTCCGCGGGTGTCAGACGTGGTGAAATCATCTACGAGTGGGATCCTTACAATGCTGTTATAATTTCTGAACATCCCGGCATGATCCACTATCAGGACCTCAAGGAAAACGTGACGTACCGGGAAGAGCCCGATGAACAGACAGGCCATATCCAGAAAGTTGTCATTGATTCACGCGATCGGACACTAAGCCCCACCATTAACGTGTACAACGAAAAGGAGCAGAAGGTCGGAAGTTACATCATTCCGACACGGGCTCATATGGTCGTGAATGACGGGGAGGGTGTTCAGGCCGGGACTGTGCTTGTAAAAATACCGAGAGATTCCGGGAAAACGCGTGATATCACTGGCGGCTTGCCGCGCGTAACTGAGCTGTTCGAGGCGCGGAGCCCGGCTGATCCAGCGATCGTTTCAGAAATCGACGGGAGTGTAAAGTTTGGTCCGCAAAAGCGCGGTTCTCGGGAAATCGTTGTGCGGAGCCATGACGGACTTGATGAACGTCGGTATTTGATTCCGATGGGTAAGCACGTACTCGTGCAGGCGGATGACGTCGTCCGCGCCGGGGAACGGCTATCCGATGGCGCCGTAGATCCCCATGATATCTTGCGGATCAAAGGTGTCGGTGCTGTGGAAGAATACCTTGTCAATGAAATTCAGGAAGTCTACAGAATGCAGGGTGTGAAGATCAATGACAAACACATCGAGGTGATTGTACGCCAGATGATGCAGAAGGTCCGCGTGATTGACCCGGGTGACACAAGATTCCTCGAGGATGACTATGTTGATATTCAGACCGTGAATGCGGAAAATGAAATCCTCAAGGATCAAGTCACGATCACGAATAAGGGTGACTCGAAGCTGAAGAATAATCAACAGATGGCAAAGAAGAAAGCTCGTGAGGTGAATACAGATCTGAAGAAGAAGTCGAAAAAAATTGCCGAATGGAGGGATGCCGAAGCTGCAACCACAGAGCCGGTACTCCTCGGAATCACACAGGCTGCATTATCGACCGATAGTTTTATATCGGCTGCTTCTTTCCAGGAGACAACGAAGGTTTTGACCGACGCTGCAATTGAAGGAAAAGTCGATCTCCTCCTCGGTCTCAAAGAGAACGTGATTATGGGGCATTTGGTCCCTGCGGGAACCGGACTAAAGAAGTTCAGAAACATTATTGTGACGCCGGTGGACGAGGCTCCGACTGTGGAGCTTACCCTTCCTTCAGAGGAGCCTGCAGAAAAGCCCAAAATGGCGAAAAAAGAGAAGGTGTCATGATCGCGTTGTTGGATTTAGGGCAAAAGCTGGTTTTTTCGGGTTTCAGAGAAATTCGTTGACAAAATCATAAAAATTTCATACATTTATAAGCTATATCATAATCAAGGAGTATTGAACTCTGCCAACAATAAATCAGCTTGTCAGGATAAGTCGCTCACAAGTTACATGGAAGAGCAAAGCCCCGGCGCTTCATCGGTCACCGCAAAAACGTGGGGTATGCACGCGTGTGTACACGACGACGCCAAAGAAGCCAAACTCAGCCCTGCGTAAAGTTGCCCGCGTGCGGTTGACGAACGGCATCGAAGTAACTGCATATATCCCGGGCGAGGGACACAATCTCCAGGAACACTCAATTGTGCTGATCCGTGGGGGAAGAGTGAAGGACTTGCCCGGCGTGCGTTACCACATTATCCGCGGAACGTTGGATACCGCGGGTGTCACCGATCGCAAGCAGGGCCGCTCAAAATACGGCGCAAAGAAACCGAAATAACCGAATGAGAAAGAAATCAGCATCGAAGAGAATAATCGACCCGGATCCGAAATTTAACGATCTCCTGGTCGCGAAATTTATTAACAGTGTGCTCAAGCAAGGGAAGAAACACCTGGCTCGTCGTGTTCTCTATGATGCACTCGACATTATTGAACAGCGCACGAAGAATCCGGGGATCGACACGTTCAAGAAGGCTGTCAATAACGTAAAACCCATTCTCGAAATTCGTGCTCGCCGGGTTGGTGGCGCCACCTACCAAATCCCGACCGAGGTGCGGCCGGACCGGAGTATCGCGCTTGCAATCCGTTGGCTGATTACCTACGCGTCCGAACGCAAGGATAAATCATTGTCCTTGAAACTTGCTTCAGAGTTCATCGCAGCGGCTAATAACGAAGGGAACGCCATCAAGAAAAAAGAAGACACGCATAAAATGGCCGAAGCAAATAAGGCGTTCGCTCACTTCAAGTGGTAACCTATTCAATTGTTTTTATGTGACTCCAAATAATCGATACCTATGGCAAGAGTATATCCGTTAGAACGTACGCGAAATATTGGGATTATGGCGCATATCGATGCGGGGAAGACGACCACCACCGAGCGCATCCTGTTTTATACCGGTGTCCTGCATCGGATGGGAGAGGTGCACGACGGTGCCGCAACGATGGATTGGATGGAACAGGAAAAAGAACGGGGAATCACAATTACGAGCGCGGCGACAACCTGTTTTTGGAATAACCACCGAATTAACATAATCGATACCCCGGGGCACGTCGATTTCACTGTCGAAGTAGAGCGCTCTCTGAGAGTCCTTGACGGTGCGGTTGCTCTCTTTTGCGGTGTGGGCGGCGTCGAACCTCAATCCGAAACGGTCTGGAGACAGGCCGATAAGTACGGCGTTCCGCGGCTGGCGTTCGTCAACAAAATGGATCGCGTCGGGGCAGATTTCTTCAACGTCGTCGCGATGATGAAAACCCGGTTGGGCGCAAATGCCGTGCCGGTCCAGCTCCCGATCGGTGAGGGTGATATGTTTAAGGGGATCATAGACCTGATTTCGATGAAGGGTATGATCTTCCATGAGAATAACAAGGGTATGACATGGGACGAAATACCCATTCCCCATGATCTTCTGAAGCTCGCGCAGGAATACAGGACGAAAATGCTGGAGGCCGTCTCGGACGAAGATGATTCACTTCTGGAGAAGTATCTTGAAGGGAAAGAAATCTCACCAGACGAGATCAAGGCAGTCCTGAGACGCGCATGCCTAAAGGTGAGCATTATCCCAGTGCTCTGCGGCTCATCGTTCAAGAATAAAGGTGTGCAGGCATTGCTGGATGGCGTTGTCGACTTTCTGCCATCACCGGTTGATATTTCCGCCAGCGAGATCGTTGGCCACCATATAAACCGGAAAGACCATATCATCCGGAAGGTGAGCGACACAGAGAAATTTACAGCCCTTGCGTTCAAAATTATGACCGACCCGTATGTGGGAAAGTTGACGTTCATCCGTATTTATTCCGGGACGCTTGAAAGTGGTTCGTATGTCTTCAATTCTCTTACGGAGAAAAAAGAGCGCGTCGGGAGAATACTTCGGATGCACGCAAACCACCGAGAGGACATCGACGAAGCATATACTGGTGACATTATTGCCGTGGTCGGTTTGAAACATACCAAAACCGGTGATACGCTCTGTGAGGAGCGCGATCCGATAATTCTTGAGAAGATGGAATTTCCGGATCCCGTTATCTCTGTGGCGATCGAACCAAAAACCAAGGCAGACCAGGAAAAGATGGGTGAAGCCCTCGGCAAACTCGCGGAAGAAGATCCGACATTTCGGATTTCAACGAATGAGGAAACCGGTCAGACGATTATCAGCGGAATGGGCGAACTCCACCTCGAGATCATTATCGACCGGATGAAACGGGAATTCAAGGTCGAAGCGAATGTGGGGAAACCGCAGGTGGCGTACAAGGAGACGATCAGAAAGAAAGTTACCCAGGAGGGGAAATTTATCCGTCAGTCGGGTGGTCGCGGTCAGTTCGGGCATGTCTGGATCGAGATCGAACCTAACGAAAAGGGAAAAGGATACGAGTTCGAAAATGCAATTGTCGGCGGATCGATACCGAAAGAATATATCAACCCGGTTTCTGAAGGTATTCAGGAGGCAATGAGAAACGGTGTGCTTGCCGGCTATCCTGTCGAGGATATTAAGGTAAAGCTGTTCGACGGCGCATATCATGATGTTGATTCTTCCGAAATGGCGTTTAAAATCGCGGGATCAATTGCATTCAAGGAAGGAGCCAGGAAAGCCAGCCCGGTTCTCCTCGAGCCGATTATGGATGTGGAAGTGGTTACTCCCGAAGAGTATATGGGCGATGTGATGGGCGATTTGAGTTCGCGACGCGGCAAGATAGAGGGATTGATGGCGCGCAGAGATGCTCAGGTCATTAAAGCAAAAGTGCCTTTATCCGACATGTTCGGATATTCGACGCAGCTGCGATCGATGACGCAGGGACGGGCAATCTACACAATGCAATTCGCTTTCTATGAGGAAGTGCCTCAGAGCATTTCTGATCAGATAATCGAAAAGGTTAAAGGTAAAGAAGCAATTCCAGCATAATGAAATTGGTTTACTCTATCACCCCAGCTATCAAGGAGAGTTAAGCAATGGCAAAAGAAAAATTCAATCGATCGAAGCCACACGTGAACGTTGGCACAATTGGTCATATCGACCACGGGAAGACGACGCTGACGGCCGCAATAACGATGGTCTTGCATAAAAAAGGATTATCACAGGTACGCACGTTTGATAGTATTGATAACGCACCCGAAGAGCGTGAACGTGGTATCACGATCGCCGTGGCTCACGTCGAGTATGAGACAGAGAAACGGCACTATGCGCACGTCGATTGCCCCGGCCATGCCGATTACATTAAGAACATGATCACGGGTGCAGCACAAATGGACGGCGCAATTCTCGTTGTCGCAGCGAATGATGGACCGATGCCGCAAACGCGTGAACACATTCTCCTTGCGCGTCAGGTCGGCGTTCCCCGCATTGTCGTTTTCCTCAACAAAGTCGATATGGTCGATGACCCGGAGCTGATAGAGTTGGTTGAAATGGAGCTGCGTGATTTGCTGAAGAAGTATGAATTCCCGGGTGACGAAATACCGATCATCCGTGGCAGCGCGCTCAAGGCAATGGAACGAGCCATCGCCGCGGATTCAAAGCCCGACGATCCGGCGTTCAAGCCGATTTATGAGCTGATGGACGCGGTGGATAGTTATGTCCCTCTTCCGAAGCGTGATGTGGATAAACCGTTTCTGATGCCCGTCGAGGACGTTTTTTCGATCACAGGCCGGGGCACTGTAGGCACGGGTCGATGTGAGCGAGGGCATGCGAAAGTCGGCGATGAAGTCGAGGTCATTGGACTCGGTGCGCACAAAAAGACGGTCATTACCGGCGCTGAAATGTTCAGAAAAGAACTTGATGAAGTGCAGGCTGGTGATAATGCAGGTTTGTTGCTCCGGGGCGTTGAGAAAAATGAGCTCGAGCGCGGCATGGTCATTGCAAAACCAGGCTCGATTACGCCGCACAAGAAATTTACTGCGCAGGTATACGTACTGAAGAAGGAAGAAGGAGGGCGCCATACGCCGTTTTTCACAGGATATCGTCCTCAGTTTTACTTCCGGACTACCGACGTGACCGGTGTCTCAACTCTTCCAACAGGGACGGAAATGGTTATGCCGGGCGATAATGTCGACAACTTGTCCGTCGAATTGATCTCCCCGATCGCCATGGAAGAGGGACTCCGATTCGCTATCCGGGAAGGTGGACACACCGTCGGCGCCGGCGTCGTGACCAAGATCATCGAATAATCACTGAAACAAAGGAACAGAATCGTGGCCGGGCAGAAGATACGCATCAAATTGAAGTCGTACGATCATACGCTGATTGACAAATCTGCGGAGAAAATCATAAAGACAGTAAAATCGACAGGTGCTATCGTTTCGGGGCCGATCCCTCTGCCGACCAAGCGTACGCTGTACACTGTGTTGCGCTCACCAAACGTTGATAAGAAATCGCGTGAGCAATTTGAAATGCGATCCCATAAGCGCCTCATCGACATTCTCAACTCGTCGAACAGGACAGTTGATTCGTTGATGAAATTAGAGCTTCCCGCTGGCGTCGATGTGGAGATAAAGGTTTAATTCTTACAAACCACAACTGATAAGACTGCACTCTGCCATGCGTGGGTGAGGTTGTCCCCTATCAAGTGGCAAGGTGAATTCTATATTTGTCCAATATTATGACTGGCATACTCGGTAAAAAAATCGGCATGACAAGCATCTTTGACGAGAAGGGTGAATCGATCCCTTGTACGGTCATCGAGGCAGGCCCCTGCTTTGTCATCCAGATTAAGACAAAAGAGAAAGATGGCTACGAGGCCCTTCAGCTTGGCTTCGAAGAGCGAAAACAACGGTTGGTCAATAAACCTCTCGCTGGTCACTATAAGACTGCCAATCTCAGCCCGAAGAAACTTCTCTGTGAGTTTCGTGGCTTTGATATTTCAAAATATCAGGTGGGTGCCGAGATTAAAGTCGATTCATTGTTTTCAAAAGATGAAATTGTTTCTGTCCGGGGTCACTCGAAAGGACGTGGATTTCAGGGTGTCGTGAAACGACATCATTTTGGGGGCGGTTCCAGGACACACGGCCAGAGCGACCGTGAGCGCGCACCTGGTTCCGTGGGATCTTCTTCCTACCCGTCGAGGATTTTTAAAGGCATGAAGATGGCAGGAAGAATGGGCGGCGGAAATGTAACCGTGAAGAATTTGCGCGTTGTCCAGATTATCCCTGAATCCAATCTCCTTCTAATTCGCGGCTCCGTGCCCGGCCACAATAACAGCTACGTGGAAATTCAGAAAGAGCAATAACTTTTTTACGATCTATGGAACTGGAAATTTATACCAAGGATGGGAAATCAAGCGGCGAGAAGATTACTCTCTCTCCCGACGTGTTCGGCATTACACCTAATGATCATGCGATTTATGAGGCAGTGACGTCGTATCTCGCCAACCAGAGGCAGGGCACCCATAAGACGAAAACATATGGTGAGGTTTCCGGTAGCGGCAAAAAACTCTGGAAACAAAAACATACAGGGCGGGCGAGAATCGGCGCGGCGCGTTCACCGCTATGGAAAGGCGGCGGCACAATTTTTGGACCGTTGCCGAGGGATTATTCACGTCGCCTCTCCAAAAGTGCCCGCGTGCTCGCACGGAAATCGGCCCTGAGCTACAAGGCTTCGTCAACCTCAATAAAAATTGTTGAGGATTTCTCTCTCGAAGCGCCGAGGTCAAAGGACATGGAGAATGTACTCAAAGCCCTTGAGGTCCGGAACAAGAAAGTGTTGTTCCTCGTTCCCAAAACAGATCCGGTTCTGTGGAAATCAAGCCGGAATTTGACGCGGCTTCAGATCGTTGAAGCGGGCCGGGCTTCCACCTACGATATTCTTAACAGCCAGGTGCTCGTTATGCAGAAGAGTGCGGTCGCAGCGCTGGAACAATCATTTCAGAGAGATTGAACAATGACAGGAATCGTGTATCGTCCACTTGTGACGGAAAAGCTGACGAACCTTCAGGACAAAGGCATCTATGCGTTCGCAGTCGATCCTCATGCGAATAAGATCGAGATTGCGAGGGCCATCACGAAAAAATTTAATGTGACGGTCGTCGGCGTCCGTACCATGATGTACAAAGGGAAAATGAAAACTCAGATGACCCGTAAAGGGCGCTTCGAGGGCAAAACGTCGCACTTTAAGAAGGCAATTGTTACGCTCAAGGAAGGCGATAAGATTAACCTGTACGAAAACGTCTAAGGATCAGGAGAGGATATACCGATGGGTGTGCGAAACATAAAACCAATGACAGCGGGGACGCGCTGGATGACTATTCCGAGTTTCGAGGAGCTCAGCCGCTCGAAGCCGGAAAAATCGCTCCTCGAGCCCCTGAAGAAATCCGGCGGCCGGAATACAAACGGCCATATTACTTCCCGTCATCGCGGCGGAGGGCATAAACGCTTTTATCGTGTCATTGATTTTAAGCGTGACAAAACCGGCATGGACGCAAAGGTTGTCGCGGTCGAATATGATCCCAACCGCTCAGCGCGGATCGCCCTGGTGCAGTACAAGGATGGTGAAAAACGGTACATCATTTCCCCGGAAGGACTGAAAGTCGGTGAAATTGTAGCATCGGGTCCGGCTGTGGAAATCAAACTTGGGAACGCGATGCCCTTGGCAAATATTCCGATCGGGACGTTCATTCACAATATTGAGCTGAAGATCGGCAAAGGAGGTCAGCTTGCCAGGAGTGCGGGTGCATCCGTTCAACTGATGGCGAAGGAGGGAAAGTTCGCACAGGTGCGGCTTCCTTCGGGCGAAATCCGAAATATTCCTGCAGAGTGTTACGCGACGATCGGTATGGTAAGCAATGTCGATCACGAAAATATCAGTCTTGGAAAAGCCGGACGTTCCCGGTGGCTCGGCATACGGCCGCAATCACGTGGGGTCGTCCAGAACCCCGTGGATCATCCACACGGTGGTGGGGAAGGAAAATCTCCTCAGGGGAACCCTCATCCCGTATCTCCGTGGGGATGGCATACGAAAGGGAAGAAAACGAGGCACCATAAGTTGCCTTCGAACAAGTATATTGTCAAGCGACGTAAGTAAATTTCATTCATTTGATGTAAAGAGAACGCGGTATGAGCCGATCATTAAAAAAAGGTCCGTTTGTCGATCCAAAGTTGAATGCCAGAATTATGGAGATGGCAAAGAGCGGGCAGAAAAAGGTCCTTAAGACATGGTCCCGTTCCTGCACGATCACACCTGACTTCGTGGGTCATACCCTCGCTGTCCATAATGGGAACAAGTTTATCCCGGTCTACATTCATGAAGGCATGGTTGGGCACAAATTGGGCGAATTTGCCCCCACCCGTATTTTCCGGGGACATCCGGGACTAAAGAGTGAAACGACAACCGGAGTAGAAGGATAAGGATATGCTGGAATCACGCGCTATTGATCGCTACGTCAATTCGTCGCCACGGAAGATGCGGCTGGTCGTCGACCTGATCCGCGGAAAATCAGTCCCGGACGCTCTGGCGATTCTCCATTTCACACCAAAACACGCTTCGAAGGTAGCCGAAAAAGTTGTGCGGTCGGCGTTATCTAATTTGCAGAACAAGGATGAAGCAGGGCGGGTTGCTCCGGAATCACTCTATATCAAGACGATCTATGTGGATGGTGGACCCGGCCTGAAACGCATTCTCCCCGCTCCGATGGGCCGTGCGTACAGAATTGTCAAGAGGTCTCATCACCTCACCGTCGTCCTTGCTCAGCGTGAAGAAAAGCCGAAGGCGGCACCAGCAAAGCAAAAATCCAAACAACCCGAAAAGAAATCGGAACAAAAGTAGGAGAAACACTTGGGACAAAAAGTACATCCTGTCGGATTCCGTCTCGGCGTATTGCGGACCTGGGATTCAAACTGGTATGACGATAAAGACTTCGCTGGAAAGCTCCAGGAAGATCTCAAAGTCCGTTCATACATTCAGAACCGGCTTAAGAAAGCCGGCATCTCGAAAATCCTGATCGACCGAACACCGAAACGGGCGGTTATCACTATTCACACCTCCCGTCCCGGAATTGTTATTGGCCGGAGCGGAAAGGAAATCTCCCAGTTGGAAGAGGAACTGAAACAGATAACAAACAAGGAAGTTAAGATTCTGATACATGAGATCAAGCGACCGGAACTCGACTCATATCTCTTGGGTGAAAATATTGCAACGCAACTTGAAGGGAGAATGTCGTTCCGCCGTGCGATGAAGATGGCGATCACTTCTGCAATGCGCATGGGGGCTGAAGGCGTCCGTGTCATGTGCAGCGGACGGCTTGGCGGGGCCGAAATCGCCAGGGCTGAACAATATAAAGAAGGCCGGATTCCCCTTCACACGCTGCGGGCAGATATTGATTATGCCCAGGCGACGGCACAAACGATTTACGGGGCGATCGGGGTGAAAGTCTGGATCTGCCGGGGTGAAGTACTGGATCGCGTTAATCGATAACATTATTTTTTCTGAAGAACTATGTTGTTGCCAAAGAGAGTGAAGTACCGTAAAGCGCAGCGAGGGAGGATGCGTGGTAAAGCAACCCGGGGCGCGACGATTGCATTCGGCGATTACGGCCTGAAAGCCCTTGAGCCAGGATGGATAACACAGCGCCAGATCGAAGCCGCCCGCGTCGCGTTGACGCGACTCATGAAACGTGAAGGCAAAGTCTGGATCCGGATTTTTCCGGATAAGCCAGTGACGAAGAAGCCCGCCGAAACGCGTATGGGAAGCGGTAAAGGGGCACCGG
>JAWOMQ010000178.1:0-9962 GCA_033852415.1 Bacteroidota bacterium | reverse complement strand
TGATCCATCCCGAATATTCCTTTCCTTATATATTATGATACCCGGGGTGATTGGATTCGCCTTTCCAATCCAAAATCAGCGAATTCGACCCGGAAAGCCCACCGACAGAATTGGGCTACAATATTTTGCGTCGTGATTCGTCTTAAATATTAAAGGAAAGAAGTCCTCGTTGGCAACTGAGCTCGAAGAAAGAAATGCCGGTGTTACCTCTGCCGTCGGAAAAGCGCGAAAGACCGTTTTCGATTTCATCCGGAGACGCGTTCGCACCCAGGAAGACGCTGAAGATATTTTACAGGATGTCTTCTACCAACTGGTGACAAGCTACAGCGTCACGGAACCGATCGAGCGTTTGTCATCCTGGCTCTTTACGGTCGCACGCAATAAGATTATCGATTGGTACCGGAAGAGAAAACCGATATCGATCCATGGTGAAACTCCTGATGGAGAAGATGCCGAATCATCCGGGCCGCTTAATTTGGAAAATATTTTGTATGACCCGGCAGACAACCCCGATGAGGTGTACGAACGGTCTTTCTTCTGGCGGGAGCTCGCCGATGCGCTCGACGACCTCCCGGAAGAGCAGCGGCAGGTTTTCGTGATGCACGAACTCGAAGGGAAAAGCTTTAAAGAAATTGCAGAAATAACCGGCGAACCGTTGAACACTCTCCTTTCGCGAAAACGGTATGCCCTTCTTGCTCTGCGCGAAAGTCTTCAGGAATTAGATAACGAAATACGAAACATTGAGAGGGTACACTTATGAGAACATGGTGGATCGGAAAAATGGCAAGAGGAATCATCTTCGCAATCATCGCGTTGGCCATCCTGAGTTTTGTGGTCATGTTCCTCTGGAATGCGGTCATCCCGGATTTGTTCCGGGGGCCATCGCTAACATTCTGGCAGTCCGCCGGATTGCTTCTTCTTTCGCACATTCTCCTGCGTGGCTGGGGACCCTGGCGGCATGGTAACGGCTGGCGCCGCGAACGATGGCGCCGGCGTTTCGAGGAAAAACTCGCCTCGATGACCCCGGAAGAAAGAGAAAAATTCAGGGCTGACTGGAGACACCGATGCGGACCGCCGCACGATTTCGTGGATGAAAAGAAACCCGGCGTCTGACAACACATTATCACTTTAATTGCATACTCCCTACAGAAAGGATATCATCATGTCCCGCGTTCTTACACTTTCAACAGAATCCTCAAGACATCAGCATGCACCTGCACATCGATCAGATCAGAATAGTGCGCTCCTTGATGCCTACTCCACCGCTGTCACGAACGTGGTGGACCACGTCTTGCCGGCAGTCGTAAAGATCGATGTCTCACACCACTCGCCGCGCAGGAACCGATTGCGGCCACCCGGCCCCAACTCCGGCAGAGAACCGGTCACAGGCAGCGGCTCGGGAGTAATCTTTACCCCCGATGGGTTCATCCTCACCAACAGCCATGTCATCCACAAAGCTGCTTCGATCAATGTCATCTTATCGGACGGAAAAGAAATCAGGGGCTCATTAATTGGGGAGGATCCACATACCGATCTGGCGGTCGTCCGTATCGACGCGCAGGATTTGCCGACCGCAACCCTCGGCGATTCCCGATCGATCCGGATCGGTCAGCTGGTTATCGCACTCGGCAATCCCTTTGGGTTCCAGGGGACGGTGACAACCGGTGTCGTCAGTGCACTCGGGCGATCATTACGGACTGATGGCGGACGGTTGATCGACAATGTCATTCAAACTGATGCTGCCCTCAATCCGGGAAACTCAGGCGGACCGCTTGTCAACTCACGAGGGGAAGTCATCGGCATCAACACCGCTGCGATACCGTGGGCACAGGGGATTTGTTTTTCCATTCCTATTGATACCGCAAAACTGATTGCTGCTCTCCTCATGAAGGAAGGACGTGTGTCCCGCGCATACCTCGGCATCGCCGGGCAGGTGCTCGACATCGCCCGCGGGGCAATCCGCTCGCATCAGCTGACTGGCTCGCGCGGAGTGATGATCTCACATATCGAACGTTCCGGTGCGGCAGACCGTGCTGGTCTCATGCTCGGCGACGTTATTATCGCATTCGGCGAGCATCGCGTAGAGAGCATTGATGACCTGCACCGGCTTCTGACAAGTGACGTCATCGGAAGAGAGATAGATTTAACAATCCTGAGGTTGGAGAAGAAAATGGTGGTGCGGCTCATCCCCTCTGAAATGACCTGATTGTCTCACCGGTGAGTATCCGGCACATCTCAGATACTCACCGGGCATGGAGGGTGTATCCGGAAGGCTCGTTGTCAAGTCGAGAGCGGGAACAGAACATCCCCATCAGAATGGTAAACGGATCAAACCGCTTGATTCGTCTAAAAATCTTGCTATCTTATCAGAATCAAGCTCATTGTTCATCCATCACAATTAAGAGAGGTTCATCATGGCACTCCGATTAGGCGACACCGCTCCGGATTTCACTGCCGAAACGACGCAGGGTACCGTCCGGTTTCATGAATGGTTAGGCAACAGCTGGGGAATTCTCTTCTCCCACCCGAGGGATTACACTCCAGTGTGCACGACCGAACTGGGCTCGGTCGCAAAGATTAAGCATGAATTCGATAAGAGAAACGTGAAAATCCTGGCAATAAGTGTGGATCCACTCGATTCTCACAGAGGGTGGATTCATGATATTAATGAAACGCAGAGTACCGTTGTCAATTTCCCTGTCATTGCCGATCCGGACCGGACAGTAGCGAACCTGTACGACATGATTCATCCAAATGCTTCGGACACCGCAACTGTGCGGTCGGTCTTTGTTATCGGGCCCGACAAAAAGGTCAAGCTTACCCTTACCTACCCGGCATCAACAGGCAGAAACTTTTTTGAGATTCTTCGCACGGTCGACTCGCTCCAGCTTACAGCGAATTATATGGTTTCTACACCGGCAGATTGGAAAAACGGGGAGGATTGCATCATCGCAACCGGGGTCAGTGATGAGGATATTCCGAAGAAATTCCCCAAGGGGCACAGAGTGGTGAAACCCTATCTTCGTTATACTCCACAGCCGAATATCTGAGCTTATTCATGGGAGCGGATTTTAAGAGCGCAGGATAGAACGTGCGAGCCGATCTAGTGCCCGACGCTTGCCATAAACGCGGCGATCGTGGGGAAAAACTCTTCCTGCGCTTCAATGAAGGGGAAGTGGCCGCAATCCGGAAACAGCACGTACCGGGAATTCCTTATGTGCTTGCGAATCAAATCCTGAAAGTCCGGAGGGACCATATCGTGATCTCCTGCCACGATTAGTACTGGACATGCGATGGTATCCAGCTTGTCAAACAGATCGTAACTCTGAAGCTCAGGATCTTTGCGCAAAAACCGGAGATTACGGCTCTTGACACCATAGGTTGAATCGAAGATAAGCGTAAGACTATCAACAAACCTCTTCTGATAAAATGAACCCCGGCACAGGAGGCGGAAATATTTCGCTATTGTCGCCGGATCGCCATCGTTGAACGACACCGAGGAGGTGATCGCAGCCTGTTCGAGGCTGTCTTTCCTGCTCATGTGTTCCTGAAGGATTTTGAACGTGGAATCGCGAAGTGATGCGCTTGCCGGGATGCTGTTGATCAGCATAAGCGATCGCAGGTGATCCGGATGCTTCACAGCGTAAAACATCGCCACAAGACCGCCCCATGAATGGCCCATCAGATTCATGGAATCCAGATTGAACGCTTTTCGGATGCCCTCGAGATCTTCAACAAATTTGTCCATCGTCATCGAATTGCTGTCAACGTCTGCCGATGACCGTCCTGAGGACCTCTGATCATAAAATATCAGTTTGTACGATTTGGCGAGTTGGGCCATCTGCGGCAGGAAGTACGTATGGTCAAGTCCCGGTCCCCCATGAACAATCACGATCGGCTCTCCGCTTCCCATCACCTGGTAAAAGAGTCGTGTTCCATTGATGGGTTTGTAGCCCTCTTCATCGTTCCCTCCATCCGCCCGAGGGGGAAAGAAGGTCAACAGAAGAAGTCCACTCACCAGAATGGTGCGGTAAAGAGAAATCATAACCCTCCACTTGCAACTGTAAACGAAGGCGGACACAAAGATGAGGTCATATCGTGGTGTTCGTTTCTGCTCTCGCGTCCCTCGTCAGCGCACAACGACAGACACGGTATCACGGCCCTGCGCTTCATCAATCGGCCGACCACTATCAATTCTCCACACACCTCTCCCTGGGAAAAGAAAGGCAAAATCTTTGTCAACGATCGTGGCAGGACATAAAGGTCTGTATGGACCTTTGTAGACTGTACCAAAGACAGAGAGATGAACCCACATTACTCCTTCCAGTGTATCAAATGCGGGTTCAAAACTTGTGATTTGATTGGTGCAATCCAGACTGAACTCCAGACGAACGTGGAGAGAATCAGACAAAGAGATCGTATCCTCGGATATCCCCACAAGGGTGCACGCATACTTCGCGATGTTGCGGCCTGCCTGATCTGAGTTCACCTTATCCTGCGGCATAACCGACCCATTCATAAGGACTGCTATTAAAGAACACCAAGCCACCCTACGAAATAAAGTGGAATTTCCTATAGCGTAGATCCAACTGGAAGTTCTATCGTGCATTTCGTTTATATGCGCAGGTTTATTCGGGACTGGGGTTCCACGTTGTTTCCTTATTGATTTGCAATCTTAAGCGTGTTGTAATGATTCCGGCTCAGTTCAAGATTAAGTCTTGCAACCGAACCTGTCTCGAATCCTTTCCACCATTCCCTCTGTGCGCGCAAGACATTCTCCTCAGTGTCGACTGCGGCAATCTGTGCTTCGGTTGGCAGTGCGTCGGCATTCTGGAGTACCATCATCAGGTAAAGGTATTTCGTCTGGAGCCCACCGATCGTTTCTCTTACGGTCGCCCCGCCCCCAATCTCAAAGTAGAGGACATCCATGTCGTCTGGAACTCCTTCACCCTGAAACGCTCTGAGCTTCCGGTCGAGCGCGGTGAGCGAGTCTTTGAGGGGAACTTCAGTCACCGTTACTTCCAGCGTTTTGATCTGAGTGGACAGATTTCTCACGCTGCTTCTCATCTCACGTAGTTGCTCCAATCCGCGATAACATACCATCGAAAGCCGAAACTGCTGTCTGAGGACTTCATCGCTTGCCTTCACACGGGGATCCATTTTCACAGTGAGCGGCTGAGTATATGTTTTTCCGTCAACCTTCAAAATAACCTTATACAATCCCGGTAATACCCAGGGTCCATTCGGCTGGCTCGCGGTGTTGTGAACAACGGCCGACATCGGATAGGAGCGCGGCAAGCTCTCGGGATCGGCATAATGCACGTTCCAGACGAAACGATGAATTCCGGCATGTGAAGACAACTGCAATGGTTCGCGAATCCAGTACGTAGGTATGCGGAGGTCGCGGTCGTTTACTTTTACAGGCACATCCGTACTAGAGCTTGCCCAGACAATGTTTCCGATTGAGTCGGCAACCCGGAGAGTCACGCTGTCACAGTCGTTTGGAAGGAAGTAATCTATCATCGCCCCATCAGGTGGATTTTCTCCCGCAGGTTCCTCCGGAGGAAGCGGCGTGTCGGTATTCTCACTCCACCTGACACGGTAGGCAGTGTCGGGCGAAAACAACATGGCGGCAGCCGGCCGCCCATTGGCCGGCATCTGGCGGAGAGATGTAATATCGTCAAGGATCCAAAACGATCTGCCGTGCGTCCCCGCGACGATATCCGCATCGTGAATCACAAGGTCACGAATGGAAGTTGCAGGCATATTGAGCCGCAACGAATGCCAGGATTCGCCATCGTCCAGAGAATAATAGACCGCGCGCTCGGTTCCTGCAAAGAGCAACCCTTTCCGCACGGGATCTTCACGGACGCAGTTGACCGGTCCACTATCGGGCAATCCGGCGACGATTTGCTTCCACGACCTTCCATTATCATGGGTCGTGTAAATATACGGACGCATATCATCCACCCGCAGACGATTTACGGCAATGTAGGCGGTTCCCGGATCGAAATGTCCGGCATCGATGCCCGCGACTTTGCTCCATGCCGTCAAGGGCGCCGGGGTGCAGTCATTCCAATGCTGCCCGCCATCCATGGTAATGTGAACAGTCCCGTCATCGGTGCCGGCCCAGATGATTTTGTCCTCAAGCGGCGACAATCCGAGAGCATAGATTACACCTCGCCGGGGTTGTTTTTCGAGATCCGGCGAACGGAAGATCCCGACCGATGGCGGGACTGCGGGCTTTTCACGCGAAAGGTCAGGACTTATAACATCCCATTCGTACCCACCGGTCGTCGTCTTAAAGAGCACATTTGATGCGAGGTAGAGCGCGTGGGGATCAACGGGAGAGAACATCAGAGGACACGTCCTCAAAAACCGGTACTTGCCCGACCTGATCGCCTCAGGGCCGACATTCTGAACCTGACCGGTCTGCTTGTCATATCGTGTTCCCTTTCCACCATAAATATACTCCGGATGGAGCGGGTCCGGAGCGATATAAGCCCACTCATCGGCTCCGACCGGATGCCAGTCGCGGAAGGTGATTTCTCCGTCCCGCCCACGGCTCGCAATTCCCACAGAACCGCTTTCCTGCTGTCCGCCATAGACATTATATGGAAACTCGTTGTCGGTGATAACATGATAGAACTGTGCCGTCGGTTGGTTATACCACGAACTCCAGGTCTTCCCACCATTGACTGTGATGACAGCTCCCTGATCACTCGCGAAGAGCATTATATCCGGATTAGAAGGATTAATCCAGATCGTATGATAATCATCACCGCCGGGAGCTCCTTTGATCGCCGTGAAGGTTGAGCCGCCGTCGGTCGAACGATACGTCGACGTGTTCGCGACGAAGATCGTTTCTTTGTTCTTAGGATGAACCTTTACTTCGGCAAAATCACTTCCCCGGCCCCACACTCTGTCCTCGTCATTGACGCGCCGCCAGTGTTCGCCTGCATCGTCCGAGCGATACACGCCGCCGAGCTTCGGAGCATCGACGACCGCATAAATACAAGCAGGATCACTCGGAGCGATGCAGAATCCGATCCGCCCCAACCCGTCCTTGGCAGTCGGAAGACCGGCAGTAAGCTGATGCCACGAGGTTCCACCATCGGTCGATTTGTAGAGGCCGCTCGTTTTCCCCTGCCACTCTCCGTTTTCCCACGGACCCTGACGCGCCGACCAGAGCGAAGCATAGACAATGTCAGGATTAGACGGATCAAGGCCGAGGGCAATAGCACCAGTGTTCTCGTCTTTGTAGAGGATTTTTTGCCAGTTTACTCCACCATCCGTTGAACGAAATACACCCCGCTGCTCGTTTGGTCCATAGGGATGACCAAGGACGGCAACGAAAACACGATTCTCATCCCGTGGGTCAACAACAACAGCTCCGATCTGCTGGGCATCTTCCAACCCGATGTGTTTCCATGAAGCCCCGGCGTCAGTCGATTTAAAAACTCCGTCTCCCACAGAAAGATCCGGTCTCTGAAGACCTTCCCCGCTCCCCACATACAGGATGTTGGGGTTCGACGGCGCTACTGCAAGGGCTCCGATCGATCCGGTAGGTTGACTGTCGAAAATCGGTGTCCATGTTCGTCCGTAATCGTCGGTTCGCCATACCCCTCCATTATTGACTCCTATATAAAACAGGTTTGGCATTGAAGGCGTTGCGGCGATTCCCACAGTGCGGCCACCGCGGAAAGGTCCGATCATCCGCCATCGTAAATTTTGAGTAATGTTCGCTCCGCCCTCCTGAGCAGACGCGCACACTATCCAACTAGCGAGTAAGATCCCTCCCCAGACGAGACATCGAGCCAAGATTTTCACTGTGCAATGATGATGAATGATGATAGAAATGTCTTGAACTTAATATGGTAAGATGCGAAGCGAAAGTCAAAGTGAAAAAACCGACCACGTTCTAACCTGCGTGGCTGGTACCACAACCTCGAGTCACTTTCAAAAAAGAATACTTTTCGACGCGGATTACGAAGGGATAAAGTCCTTCAAAATCGTGAGATGGAATTTAGGGATGATCGATCTTTCTGTATTGTTCGGATTACGCGACCGCCTTTCGGAGTTTCTTTTTCAGGTTGTGTATTTTCCCTCTTACCTCTCTCAGCATCTCAGAATTGTGCGTTTGGAGAGCATTCTCCCTTTCTTTTTTCAAAGCTCGTATTTCAAGCTTAATCGATGACTTGTCTGACCCCTTGGCATCATGATGGGCATGCGCTTCAATCCCGAGGGCTTTGCACAATGCAGGAAGTAGTTTCTCCTTGTGCATTGTACTGTGACCTTTGGTGGCTTCGTCCTCAATTCCATCAGCGATCGCGCGGAGCTCCATCACCGTCATCTTACTCAATTGCTCATATGTGTACGCCATTTGAGATCCTCCGGAATTATTTGATGATAAATAAGCAACTACCAGACACGTTCTCTGTAAAGTGATATTCCAAACAGTTACACCATCAATTCACAATTTCCGCACCGCCCATAATCACCTGGCCGCGGATTACGAGACGGCTTTGAGGGTTCTCGGGATGGGTTTTGTCATTGATACCACCCAAAATAGGCATCCCCGCCACGACGATGTTCCACTCCCGTGGCACTTTTATTGTGATGCCACCCCAGAACACGAAGAGGTTAATGACTGCGCTTCCATCACGGATCTTTGCCTGTCGCAGATCCACCTCACATCCTCCCATAACTGCGCCAATTTCGCCGCCGAGAAACTCCTGGGAGCTGCAGATACGTTTCAACCCGCTTATGAAGGCAAAGAGATTAATCACGGATTCAGGGTCGGCTGGTGCGGATCCCGCTGATCCGGCAGCCACAATTCCACGCCGAAGGCTCAGGGAATTGATCAGCAATCCGCCGCCAATGACAATGATGATGACCGGCCACCAGTCCCAAAAGTGAAAGTGAAAATAGTAGATCTTATCAAGCAGGAGAAGAATACCAAGCGTGATGAATAACAGGCCAATAGTCCGCCCCCCGCCGCTCATAGCATGTGACATCCTGAGATAGCCGAAAAGGATAAGGAGAACTGGCCAGAACCTGAAGATTTCCCATGCGTCGATAACATCAAAATTATCCAGAAGGGCAACCACGCCGATGAGTATCATCAGCAGGCCTATAAAAAGATGAGAATAGCTGTGTGAAATTTTTTGTTGGTCCATTGGTAGGTCCCCGTGCCGGTTGATGGAGAAAGTTAATAAAAATGGCCTGTACAGTCAATACTGGAGGAAGGCTATCTGGAAGTACGTGAATATCGGGATAAAGTTTCCCCTCTGAACGATACTTTAGCGCTCCTGCACCTTTTCAATCTGTTTTATTGTTCTTCTGATACAGGCGTTTAAGCCCGGCCCGGCATCGGGCTGCATCTGACGAATCACTGCCAGGATTTCATGCACAATCTCCGGCTCATCGTTCACTGCTTTCACCAGGATGTTCATCGCGTACACCCTCACGCTAATCGGGGTGTCAGAACGCTCAACTTCATCGAAACAGATCGTGATGACAGATCCCAACAGCTTGCGGGGAATCGTGACGAACTGGAGAACCCGGAGTGCGTTCCTTTTCAGCGCAATATGATTTCCCTTCTCTTGTATTTTGCAAAGGATCGAAGGGAGCCATTCGGCAAGAAGGGACGGATTGCGTTCTCCACAATAACTCATGATCCACGCCGAACGCTGCGCGAGAACAAAATCACCTTGAAGGTAACACTTCATGAGCTGACCGAATCGTTTTCGGTTGTTGCCGATCCATGATCCGATTTTCACAACCTGACGTCGGGAATGCTCTTTGAGGATTTCATCCTCGATGGGAGATGATTTCATAGTCTGGAATTTTTTTTGCAGATGCAGGGTCGGGGTGAATGGTAAGAAATTTCCCAACGATCATCAAACCGCAGGTAAAGAACCGGAGGATGATTCGGGCCTTGAAAGAAGCGGCGCCCTGTC
>JAWOMQ010000198.1:0-8468 GCA_033852415.1 Bacteroidota bacterium | reverse complement strand
AGATTGCATTGAAAAACCCAGCTTCAACGTCGGGAAAAATCTCTCATGATCCGTTCGACATCCGCCTCAGAAATACCACTGCCCAGAACGGTTCCTTTTGACTCTGCGGTGGGCTGTTTTTCTTCTTTCTTCTGGGGTAGAACGTTCCCCGCTTTGAGGCGAATGCGTTCTTCGATTTCCTCGATCCATGATTTTGTTGAAGCCGGTTTTTTGGTTTCTTGAACTCGCGATGCCGCAGGTGCGGGCGCCGCTTTCGTTTCCACTGAGACTGGGGATGATGGTACGCTCGATTTCGTCGGAGGATTGATCGGTCGTGTTTCGAAAGATAATCGCTTCACATTGAACATATGCTTTGCAGAAACGTTATCCGATATGATCGACCCGCCGAACGTTCCCGGGCCGAGCGTGAGTGATGGAAGGAGGTCGGTCGTGTAACCGACCGCGCCGAGCGCTGCCTGCGTGTTAACAAGTATTCTAAATGCCGGCTTTTCGAGCGCGAACTTCAGGATTATATCCTCATCAGAAGAGTGGATGACGAGCGTGTGTCCGATGCCACCGAATTCCAGCAACTCGATACAACGCTCACATCCCTCGCGCCAGTCATCCACCGTGTAGAATGAAAGAACAGGCGACAGTTTCTCTCTTGATAGCGGAAATTCCCTCCCTACACCCTGGAGTTCTGCAATCAAGACCTGAGTGTCCGCGGGGACATCGATGCCGGCGTTTTGGGCAATGAATGTCGATGGCTTCCCTACCATATTTGGATTGATGCCGCCGCGCTGATCGAACATGAGATTTGATAACTTTTCCTTATCAATGCCCTCAACAAAAAAACATCGCTGCCGTTTGAGCTCTTCTATAACCTGCCCTTTCACAACAGAATCCACAATCACCGAGGCCTCGGTCGAACAAAGAACTCCGAGATCGAACACCTTTCCCGAGACGATATCTGCGACTGCCTTGCGGATATCAGCGGATTTCTCGATGTAGGCAGGCACATTTCCCGATCCTACGCCATATGCCGGTTTGCCGGAGCTGTATGCGCTGCGCACCATTGGATTGCTCCCGGTCGCGAGGATGATTGAGATCAGTTTGTGTTTCATCAGCTCGTTGGTCGCCTCGATCGTTGGATTGCTCAGGCATGCCATAAGCCCTTGCGGAGCCCCTGCGGCCTCGGCGGCTTGTGAAATGATGCTCATCGCCTCAACCGTGCATCGGGCCGCCCGGGGATGTGGACTTGCAACGATCCCGTTGCGACCTTTTACAGAAATAATCGACTTGAACATAACGGTAGAAGTCGGGTTCGTTGAGGGAATGAGTGCCGCTACCACACCCATCGGTTCTGCGATCTCGACAATCCTCTTTTCTCGGTCTTCAGAGATTATTCCAACCGAACGCAGGTCCTTGATAGATTCCCAGACCCGCCGTGTGGCGAACTCGTTCTTCTTCTTTTTATCCTCGGGTTTACCAAATCCGGTTTCGTCGTGAGCCATCCGCCCCAAGCGCTCGGCAGCTTCGAAACCGGCGTCAGCCATTGCTTTGACGATGCGATCGACGCGCTGCTGATCGTATGCCTTAAATTCGAGCTGCGCCTTCTTGGCTTTTTGCACAAGGTCGCGCATTTCCTGAATCGATTGAAGATCCTTATCGAGAGACATAACGTTGGCCAGAATTAGTGCTTTGTTCTATATGGAGAAGATTCTACATTAGCATCTTTGGATCGCAAGAGATCATTCATGTCGGAAGTGTGAGTCTACCCTGAAGAGTAATGGTCATGCCAGCTTCCCACCACTCCACAGGAATAGTCCTGTCTTTTCATCGTGTTGTCGGATCAATTCCTCACCCTCAAGCTCGTCAACAAAAAGCTCGCATGCGAAGAGGATTGTGCCTGGCAGGAGATGACCGCCGAAGACATTCCCCTGAGGATCGCCAAGGAGGATATGGGCGTGGACGAATGGTTTGCCCTCGCGGGTCGATACATTCCCGTGGAGGCTTAGAATTTCCATTCCTCCGGGGAACTGGATTGGGTTATATTGTCTCTGTTGTTGGTTGTAGTATGCGACGACAGCATGAGTAGTGGCGCCGAGTCCGTAAATCCTGCCGACGGTGATATGCTCTTTCTGAACGAACGCTGTCATTCCTTCCAGCAGATCGGCTCCCTTCGGAAGCTGCCCTACAATTGTTCGCTTGAGTTTATAACCCTTCATTTTCGGAACATTGTCAAAGGTTGAGTTTTTCCTGAAGGATGGTTTTCTGCGGGCGTGAGAAATGGAAGTGGCGGTATGTCATCTCGGTCGCTTCTCTGCCGCGCGGGGTACGGACAAGAAATCCTTCCTGAATAAGAAACGGCTCATAAACTTCCTCGATTGTTCCGGGTTCCTCGCCAACAGCAACAGCCAGCGTGTTTACTCCTACCGGTCCCCCGCGGTATTTTTCGATGATGGTCGTGAGAATCCTTTTGTCCATTTCATCAAGACCATGCTCGTCGACTTCCAGCCGGTTCAGAGCGTATGTAGTGACCTCCCTGGTAATGGAGCCGCGGTGGTGTGCAAGGTTTTCTTCTGCATCGGCGAAATCACGGCATCGCTTCAATAGCCGGTTTGCGATGCGGGGCGTGCCCCGCGCGCGCCGGGCAATCTCGGCCGCCCCTTCATCATCAATTTTCACATTGAGGATAACGCTTGATCGGTTGATGATCTTTTGAAGATCGGAAGGAGGATAGTAGTCCAATCTGCTGGAAACGCCGAATCGTGAACGGAGTGGTGAGGAGAGAAGGCCGGCCCTGGTTGTGGCACCTACCAGCGTGAAACGGTTCAATGAAAGCTGGACACTTCGCGCGTTCGGTCCGTTATCGATGAGAATGTCGATCCTAAAATCCTCCATCGCGGAATAGAGGTATTCCTCGACGATGGGGTTGAGGCGGTGGATTTCGTCGATAAAGAGCACGTCACCTGTGTTGAGATTCGTAAGGATCCCTGCGAGATTGTAGGGTTTGTCGATGGCGGGAGCAGATGTTGCCTTAATCTGTGCGCCCAATTCGTTCGCAATAATGTAGGCAAGGGTCGTTTTTCCCAAACCGGGTGGGCCTGTGAGCAGAACGTGGTCAAGACTTTCTCCCCGTTGTCGTGCAGCCTGAATAAAAACCCTCAGGTTATCTGTGAGCTTGTGTTGTCCGACAAATTCTTCGAACCGAAGCGGTCGGAGCGTCCGGTCAAACTCAACTTCCGCCTCGAGTCGTTCCGGCGTGGTATGGTCGATGCGTTTCTTCATCATGCAGAATGTAGTGAGATTGCAAAAGAATTGCAATCACTCACGAGGATGTGTGCCGCAGCGCGAGCTTAACGATCTCTTCAACCCCCAACTCGGCGTTGCGGGATTCCTGGAGAACGTCGCGGATTGACCGCTCAGCAATGGTCCTGTTAAATCCAAGGGACATTAAGGCGACCACCGCTTCGGACCTGACCTTCAACTGGGCGCTCGTTGGGGGCTCGTGTGATTCCATCGGCTCTATCTTGCCCAGTTTATTCTTAAGTTCAAGAATGATGCGTTCGGCAGTTTTCCGTCCGACCCCTGCAATTGATGTAAGCGCGTCGATATTCCCGGATTGAATGGCCTGCCTCAGCTCAGAAGCGTTGAGCCCCGACAGAATTCCCTGGGCCATCCTGGGGCCGATCCCCGTCACGGAAATCAGGTGACGGAAAAGCTCTCGCTCTTCTGCCGTTGCAAAACCAAACAGCTGCAATGCATCTTCGCGGACATGGAGGTAGGTGAGAACCGTCGTCTCGCTCGATGCCGCACGTAATGCTTCAAATGTAGAAAGGGGAATATGCAGCTGATAGCCGACTCCGTTAACCTCGAGCACAGCATCGGTCGGTGTAAGAGACAGGATTTTTCCCCGCAACTGAGAAATCATCGCTGAGAGGAAATAATTATTTTTTCAGGATGGGTTGCCAGGAATGATTTCCAGGAAGCGCCCGCTGACCTCCGGCGCGGCTGACGGCTCTGGAGATGGCAAACCGCGACGGCAAGGGCGTCCGTTGTATCAAAGTGCCGCGGAACTCTTTTCAATCGCAGAATTGTCCTCATCATTGCCTGCACCTGCTCTTTCGAAGCGGTTCCATTGCCAACAACAGCTTTCTTTACTTCCCGAGGCGAGTATTCATGCGTCGGGATCCCTTTTACCACCGCTGCCAGGATGGATACGCCACGCGCCTGCCCCAGTTTAAGAGCCGATTGCGCGTTCTTGCCGTAAAATGCCGTCTCAATTGCAAGCTCATCCGGGGAGAATGTTTCGATCAGCCGTGAAAGGGTTTGAAAGATAAGCTTGAGCCTCTCGGGCATTGCAGTCGTAGAGCGATTCTCTATCGCTCCACATGCGAGCACCTCTGGCGACATGTTCTGAGTGCGCAGAATACCATATCCGGTGTAGAGGGAGCCGGGGTCAACACCGAGCACGATCATGAATCCTCATTCCCCGAAGAAAATACGATTTTCCGCGCGACCTAGGCATCCAGGCTCGCGATCAGTTTATCATCCATGTCAAAGTTCGCGTAAACGTGTTGAACGTCGTCGTGATCTTCAAGCGCTTCGAGGAGTTTGAGGAGGTGCTCAGCGTCCTTTCCATCGACATGCACTGTGTTTTCAGGAACGAGCTGTATTTCTGCTTCCTCCGGTTTAATGTTCTTAGCTTCAAGCGCCTGGCGGACTGCATCAAAATTATCCGGAGACGTAATGACCTGGAAAGAGTCTTCATCTGTCTTCATGTCGTCGGCTCCGGCTTCAAGAATAATTGCCAGGACCTCATCCTCGCCAGCAGCCGAGCGGGGTATCGTGAGCATCCCCTTGCGGTGAAACATGTACGAAACTGAATTCAAAGCTCCGAATTTTCCATTATAGCGCTCAAGAAGATGCCGAATCTCGGCGACGGTCCTGTTTTTGTTATCCGTGACCGATTCAACCATCAACGCGACGCCACCCGGTCCAAAACCTTCGTAGGTCACTTCTTCATACATCACGCCGGGGAGTTCCCCTGTTCCGCGTTGAATAGCCCGTTTGATATTTTCGGCAGGCATATTTGCTCCCTGTGCTTTCTCAATTGCGAGACGCAACCGAGGGTTTCCCTGAGGATTTCCTCCCCCGTCACGGGCGGCGATAGTCATTTCTTTTATTAACCGGGTGAACAAGCGGCCGCGTTTCGCGTCGTTCACTCCCTTTTTCCGCTTTATCTTTGCCCACTTATTGTGACCTGACATACTTAACCACCTGCTTTCTGTTTTCGGATGTCTTTGATTTTTAATTGTGGAAATACTTCATGATGCGAAGCATTCATCCCGAGCCATTCATGTTCGTCCACTGAAAAGACAACATCGACGAACTTATCATCTGACCGGAGTTCATCGATGAGAGAGCCCAGACCAAATCCGATCGAATCGAATACCTGTTGTTCCTGCCGGACCTTAAATCGGAGGTGATCCTTTCCAACGATGCGGGGAAGACCAACAATTTCGACTCCACGGACAAGAAAAATGGGGCGCATGTTACCGGGACCGAAGGGGGCGAATTCTTTGAGGATCTTAATGAATCGGGGAGTGAGTTCGCTGAGCTCGATCTCGGCATCGATCCTGAGCTCAGGCGTCCGGATATTCTCAGGCATCAGTTCCGAACAGACATCATTAAAAGCCTTGCGAAACTCGTCTACCTGGTCAAGCGCAACCGATAACCCGGCTGCATACTTATGGCCGCCGAATTGAATTAACTTGTCCTCTACGCGCTTCAGGGCCTGGTGAATATCGAAACCCACAATGCTTCGGGCAGAACCCTTGGCAACCCCATCGACGGTCGTCATCATAATCGTCGGGCGATAGTACTTTTCAACAAGACGGGAGGCGACGATCCCGATAACACCCGGATGCCATTGTTCATGATGGAGGACAATTGCCGGATCGGTATCTCCTTCGAGAAGACTTTCCACCAGTTCCTGCGCCTTCAGGAAGGTATCCTCATCTATTTTCCTTCGTGTCCGGTTTTCTTCTTCGAGAACCTGGGCGAATTGCGAGGCAGTCGCGGGATCATGACTTGTGAGAAGCTCGACCGCACGCGAGGCGTCTCCCATCCGACCGACGGCATTGATCCTCGGCGCAAGAATGAACACTATTTGACCCGTCGAGATATTTCCCAGCTGTGTTCCAGAACTTTCGATGAGTGCACGGATCCCGGGGCGCGGGTTCCGGTTGATGAGTTCCAGACCGATCTTCGTCAAAACGCGGTTTTCCCCGATCAATGGAACAATGTCTGCGGTTGTTGCGAGCGTTACGAAATCGATGTACTCATAGACTTCTTCCTCTTTACCACGTCGTTTGGCTATTCCCTGCATCAACTTGAATCCGACGCCACAGCCGCAAAGGAATTTGAACGGGTATGTGCACGAGGGCTGTAATGGGTCGAGGACAGCATGTGCCTTCGGAATCTCCTCTCCCGGTTCGTGATGATCGCATATGATGACATCGATCCCGAGCGAGCGAGCATACTCAACCTGATCAACGGCTGTAATACCACAGTCAACGGACAGGAGAAGCGTCCCTCCATTCTCCTTTCCGCGGTTGATTCCAACCGTGGAGATTCCGTAACCCTCCTTGATCCGGTCCGGGATGTGAAAGATAACCTCCAGGCCCAGCTGATTCTTGAAGTACAGATAAAGCATTGCAGCGCTATTTGTCCCGTCGACATCATAATCGCCGAATATCATAACCCGTTCGCGCCGTTCTACCGCCTCTAGAATACGCTGAACAGCCTGCTCCATGCCGGACATGAGGAACGGATCATGAAGATGTTCGATTTGCGGTCTGAAAAATTCTTTTGCCTTTTCGTACGACGTTATTCCGCGGCGTATGAGGATCTTCGAAATCGTCTCCGAGACATTGATCTCTTTGGCGAGTTGCATGGTCAACACCGGTTCGGTGTCTTCCGATAGCGTCCACCGATATTCCCTCTTCATCAGGATTCCCTCCCTTTAATATGTGATTGATGATCCATTGATGATGTGGTGATGAGATATTGTGTTGAGAAAACCACCGTTCCTGTGAGAATAATAAGAAAGACCGCGCGTCAATAAGCCGAATTCTGTTTTTCAGCCGGCCGTTTACCGGCAGGCCGAAATGCAATCATTGATCTGGCCCCGCTTTCACAAGCGGGTTCAAGCGACCTACCCGCCCCGCGTCCCTCCACCGGAAGGCGGAAGGATTCGGGCGAACAACCCTTTGGCCGCGAATGCGGTTGCGCGGGACTTACATGGTCTTGCTCCGAGTAGGGTTTGTCGATCATGAACATCTCTGCCATGATGGTGAGCTCTTACCTCGCCTTTTCACCCTTACCCCCTGACGTGCTCGGGGGCGGTGTAGTTTCTGTGACACTTTCCGTTATCCAATGCTTACGCATCGGACACCCTCCTGTTAGGAGGTACTCTGTTCTGTGGAGTTCGGACTTTCCTCTCCGGAGCATGCATGGCATTCTCCGGAGCGATTGCATAACGCGCAGTCTGTGGCTTACTGAAGTATTTTACTACGAGTACCCGTACTATCCAATATAATAACTCCCCGAATAATTACCCAGCGATCGGCTTCCTCGAATCAATCCCGCAATTTGCAAGAAAATCTGCATCGCGATTCGATTCCCGTTCAATATGAACAATGTCAAACTGATACGGAGCCGCATCTATCAACTCTTTGGCCTCTTCAAAAAACCCTCTCAAATGAGGGGTTTTTACACGATATTCTCCCCGCATCTGCTTCACAAGGAGCTCACTGTCGGAATGAACAATCAGTATTGAACATGAAAGTTCGGTTGCTTTCTTCAAACAATAAAGTAACGCGCGATATTCTGCAATATTGTTTGTCGCCTTTCCGATATAACCCCCGCCTGAATAGAGGATATCCCCCTTATCACTTTTAAGAATAATTCCAATCCCACTCTCCCCCGGATTTCCCCTTGACGCTCCGTCTGTGAAGGCGTGGACGATCATTACAACACGGTACTTTTATCAACGATGTGATCCGAAACCAGTATCCGCCCGCAATGTTCACACTGATAAAACCGCGAGTTCTGTCTAAGTTCGAGAATCATCTGTGGAGGAACCCGTTTAAAACAGCCGCCACAAGCGCCTCTCCGGACGGGAACAACTGCCTTGCCCCCCTTTGCCCTCCGGATCAGCTCGTAACGGTCGAGGTCCTCCTTGTCGATCCTCGTAACAATCTTCTCACGCTCATGCCGCAGCTTGAGTTCTTCCTTTTCATGTTCCTTGTTCACCTCGCGGAGCTCCTTCTGATGATCCTGGAATTCCGCAGTCGCCTGGTCGAGCTGTCCGGTGCTTGTTTCGATCTCGGCTCTTGCCGCCTGCATTTTTCCCTCGAGCGCCTCCATCTCTTTCTCAAGCTTGCGCGACTTCTCTTCCGCTCCCTCTATTTCCTTTGTCA
>JAWOMQ010000017.1:0-4619 GCA_033852415.1 Bacteroidota bacterium | reverse complement strand
AGATAAATAAATTGGTAGAATCCGTTTACGTCCGTGGTTGTTATGGAACAAGCGTCACCAGTAAGTACCATCGTCACACGCTGCCAAACGGCGCCGCTCACGGTTCCGGATACACTGCTCGATGCCGCCACAACGACACCGTAGCCTAACGAGCACGGCGCCGCGGTCATCGTGATATCGACAGACGCGAGGCTTGATGTTGTAATACTCTTAATATACGGCAGGGCTGGAGCTGAATAGCAATCCTTCCACGCCCGCACAATATAAGTTCCACTCGGCAACCCGCCAAGATCATATTTCCCATTCGTATCTGTGACCGTACTCGCACATGTTGGACCGACCACTGAGACAATTACGCCAGATGAAGTAGCGCCGCTCACGGTCCCGGAAATGGTATAGAAAGGTCCGCTGTTGGCAATTGAAGCAAAGACGAGGCTTGTCACGCTTGTGTTCGATATCAGAATGCCGCGGCTGGCCGGGACGAAGACGTAACCACTCAGTCCGAGTGCGACACTATAGGACCCGCTATCCAAACCGGAGAACCTGAAATTCCCGTTTGCATCAGTCGATGTCACCGTATTGGTTGATCCCGTCAGAACGATTGACACCCCCTGAATAGCCTGACCGCTGACCTTGCCGGAAATTTCGAAATCGCCGACATCCGAGAAATTCACGCCCGCCACATCCGTTCCGGAAACAGCTACTGAGGTACTGATTGGAGCAAACCGGTAATTCGTAAACGTAGGCGTGAGAGTGTATGAGCCATCGGGAATATCGGAAAAGACATACGTGCCGAGACTGTTCGTTGTGGTCGTCGCGACCATGTCTCCTGAAAGGGAGATAGACACGCCTGAGGTTGTCGTTCCGCTCACAACGCCGGAGATCGCGTGCGTGGCGGGGACAGGCGTTATCGTTGTTGTGGTCGAATCAATGGTGATCTTGCCTGAACGTCCTTTGCAAGCCGCAATCGAAAGAATCGCCATTAACATTAGGATAGAATATAGTATCCGCCGAGGAACATTCATAAGTTGCTCCTTTTGGAGTGCCTAGCAATCTAAGAATATACCAGACAAGCCCGGTTCCTAAGTAACGGGCGCATACGATAGTAATCGGTGAACACTATCATAAATAAATTAATGTGTCTATCACATAAAAAAGGGGGTCAGGATGCCCCTGACTCCCCTCTTTCTAATAACGCACGAGATGGGCCGGATACCGACATCGTAGCATTCGTGACGATCGTGCCCTGAAAAAATAAAGGAGCAATCGCATATCCGATTGCTCCGCAGGGATATGTGTCAGACATTGTCGAAAAGCCCTATGCGCCTAGTTCAACGCTTCCCACGAACAAGTTGTATCGGTCGGATACTTCGGGTTATCCACAATGAAACCAACTGGCCCCCATATCTTTTTTCCCCGGAACGAGTAAAGGAGCGGATAGGTCAGAATGTCGCATGGTGCGGTCTCCCCGATCTCGTCGCAGGCGCCTTGATCAGTAACATGATAATCGACCTGGTTCTTTACTGCACTTCCAGTGATGCGTCCTTTCAGGATTGCATTTGTGTGGTCTGCCTTATCAGCGGTGGTCGTCTCCGTCACAGGTGTGTAGTTACTGTAGTTAAATTGATAGTCATAATCGCCCAAAATATAGGCACGATAGAGGGCTCCAGGCAGTACAGTTCCCTCGGGGAAAGTATAATCTGAAGGCGATGCATAAGCCGTGTCCCCTTTTGGAGCGATCTTCAGATAACCGTCCCCCACGCTGTGAGAATAGATATCCCACCCAGCGGGCACCAAGCCGCTGACCTCCGGTCCTGCATTGTACCATTCGCCGTTTAGGCATATTTTGTCCATGTTGTTGAAGAAGTCCACCGGAGTAGGCTCGCTGATGTCCTTGAAACCGACAGCGACCGCACCATCTTCATTACCGAGCTTTCCGTGATATACAAGCTGAAGATAGACATCCGTTGCCCAAAACGGGATGGGATCGCTGCTGAGATTGAAGGTAAGGTTCACTGAGGCGCCCGTCGGTAGCGAACGGATATTATTTGCTTCAGATACAACCTTGTAGGAGAATTCCTCGTCTGTCTCAACAGGGAGGTCGCCAAAGGGGTCTGCCTTGGCGAGCTTGTATTTGACAACAAGCTGAATCGTGCCGTCGCTCATCTCTTCACCGGTCGTGGTGTTCTTGGCGACAAGCGTTATTCTGCTGAAACCGGGTTCCGTGCTCGTGGCGCTTGAATAGATTCCACTGCTAGGAAGGCCAATCGCGATCGTTCCCCGGAAGAAGTAGTTCAAAAGGGCGGCGGAGTAGCCTACGGCACGCGGAAGAATCTTCTTGGCATAATCCTCATGAACGACATTGTCCATAGGCGGAACTATTTCAAGATGTGATATGGTTTGCTCTTTATTGACAGTCAATTTTGTTTCAACAGCAAACTGAAGATAGCTGACTCCCGCCAATAAGTAGCCAGTATCTCCATCTCGCACCTTTTTATAATACGGTCGTACAGCTGTAACCGTGCCAGATGATAAATGTATATTAATTGTTTTATCGAATCTATCCGCGCTCGTGGCTTTTGGATATGGGAATTGATGTGATCCGGAAACCATCGTTGTTTGGCCCGAACCATCACTGGTTCCGAATGTGAACGTGTAATCGCTCACAAAATTGGCGTTGGTGTATTCCGCAAGGCCTGCACTTTGGACGGTCAGGCCGGGATTCGTTTCCTGCCTGTCATACGAGTCCTTATATCGACCGGTATCCCAAAAGTCCGTTAGCCGCTGCATTGTCACAGTGGGGCTGGAAACAATTGCCTCCTTCACTACGTCAGTATGTGACTTTAGATAGTATTCAAAAGGATTGTACGGCCAATACCCGGGACTGTAGCCCCATGTCAAGTGTGACTGAAAGTCATTTCTGACATGCGCGGGGACAGCCATATCCTGCAAAAGGTGCATTACCTGCCCCAATGCCTGAAATGTCTGTGCTAGGGCAGTATCTCTTCCATATACGCCCGTTGGTGTGATTCGTGTTAAGGCTCTGTAGTAGTACAGCCGAGCGTTGTCCCAATTGTTTGGGACGGGCGGATCAACGTAGGGGTTATATGCACTGTCCATATTTGCTTTTTCGGTTGGCGTCTTATATCCGGTCGCCCAAGTGATATTGGAATAGAGCGGGCGCCAGTCCGCTATCCGTGTCCAGATGTCCATTATCCATGAATCGGTGCAATACGATTGGTCCCAGGAAAGCAGCGGATTGTGGAAATGATTGGCAGCGCGCCCGATGGGGTGATCCTCTTCTTGAGAACCATCACGTAGCCAACGCTCAATAGATTTTGTTGTGTTATTACCTGAAGCAGTAACTCTTGATAATTGCGTGTCGATCCCCCTAGACAATCCAAGCATACTATTGATGAAGTCGTTGAACCTTGGTGACAAAATTACCTGCTCAGTAAGCCGTGGAGCGTATCTTCGTCATCAAATCCATACCCACATATAGGATTAATAATTGCTATTAATACAAGAATCACCGAGATACCAATCAATGAATCGCTCAACTTCATGGGCTGCCCTCCTCATCTCATTTCTGCTGACGCAATTCTTCTTGAACTTTACTGCTTTCACCTTCATCATAATATGTCTCAAATAATTTCTTCTTCTCATCTGCCATTCCGAGGTGGGCGGCGCCGCTTACAAACAGTCTATGATCGATATAGGTATAGCGAGTAAGAAACCTCTCCAAATTGAACGTCATCGCACTGCCCCATACCGGAGTAGCTCGCCTTTTGTAGTGTGGAAATATCAGCTTATTATTCCATGCCACGTATCCCTTCTTATAAACGGTGACATCCGGCGCGTTGACAAACGGGCTGTAACACCCGGGTAAGTTTACCTTTCCCTCTTTATCCGACAACGTTTCGAAGACCTTATATGATTCTGTCCAGTATTCACCGAAGCCGTGCGTCTTGGTCCACTCGACAAGTACCACCGCACCCTCTATCGGCTGATGAGTTTCGGCATCTATGACTCTCCCGCTCATCGGAAAGTAGCAACCAGATAAAATCAGCAGCAATGGCAGGATTGTGGACATCCGATACCTATTCATTAGATACCCTCCGCGTTTCCCCATTCTCATTTCTTGCCAATCTGTTGGAGTACCTATTCCCGATTAAAAACTCCGTATCGCCCATTTCCCGTTTGGTTCTTGAATGAACAAGACTTGGAATGAATATGTAATTCCATCGTTTATTAACTGCATATCGCATTCTGCAATACGATCAATGAGGTTTACGATCTGAATGTCTCCCATTCCGGAAACGAGTTGCGGCAAGTATGGAAACAGAACTGCAAAGTTCGTTCTGAAGCTGCTTTGTGATGCCTCCGTAAAGGAGCTTACAGCTCCCTCAACATCCCCTCCCGCCAGTGCTGTCTTCATCCCCTCCCATTTTGCCTTAAGCAGTTTATCCAGCTCATTCCGATTCGCAACCGTTATCGTGACGCTGTCCTGATAGATATTCCCGTCCGGGGCCGGTTGAACTCACCGTGAAGGTATACGACCCTTCCGCGATCAGCTTTATTGTGTATTCATCCGCCGCTGTCTGTGTGATCTGCGGCTG
>JAWOMQ010000151.1:0-14811 GCA_033852415.1 Bacteroidota bacterium | reverse complement strand
TATGACAACCACACGAGATGATCCTGTGCAATCCCCTTTCTGCGGTTCCCAACGACATTGGGAAGTGACATTAACCTGGCGGGACATGAGGTGATTGCATTTGTTGTTGCTTATACCTATTTTTTTCTCAGAGAGGAAGGTTATCAAATCGTGTCGATCATAAAAGAGCTTTTAACAAAAACATCAGTAGGGGTGGTTTTGTTTGCCGCGCTTAGTGGACTGATTCTCCACTCTCAAGCAAAAGGCTGTGCTTGCGGATGTGGTGTATATACAGTTGGCACACGCTGGATGATGGTTACATCACCCGGGCCGCGGTTGTTCCTCCAATATTCGTACCTCGACCAGAACCAGAACTGGGCAGGTCTGGGAGAATCACCGGCCACATTGAACAGCGACAGACTGATCAAGACCGGGTTTTTCACCTTTGGCGGACAGTACATGTTTGACCGCGACTGGGGCATCATGGCGG
This sequence comes from Bacteroidota bacterium, assembly GCA_033852415.1. Lineage (GTDB taxonomy): Bacteria > Bacteroidota > Ignavibacteria > UBA10030 > SZUA-254 > DATKPE01. Next base: position 14,342 of record JAWOMQ010000151.1, on the reverse strand, counting down.
AACTTCCATTCTGGACCCGAAGCTGGGAAGGAATTGGAGATAATGCACTCGGGAATAGTATTAATCATGCCGCCTTCGGGGATGTGAGAGTAATGGGGATGTATACCGGCGTGTCAGAGGACATGTCAACGGCACTCCAGGCCGGTGTGAAAATCCCCACGGGGCCTTTCACCCTTTCGGGTCTTGACCGGGATCTTCAGATCGGCACCGGCACAATCGACGGACTTGTTTCAGGATACCAGATGGTTCCGGAAGATGGCTGGGGGTTGTTCGCACAGATTTCCGCTGATTTCCCTCTTAACGAGCGAAGTGGCTATAAACCGGGGACTGAGCTTAACGGAGCGATTGGCGGCCACTACGAAGGATTGCTCTCCGATTTCAACATTGTTCCGATTGTATCGATCATCGGCAGTTTCCGTGGGCGCGATAGCGGTGTCCAGGCGGATCCGGACAACACCGGTTACACGCGGATATTCTTCTCTCCGGGGATTGAGGTGATTCTTGCCGATGCGATTCATCTTAATTTTGATTTCGGGATCCCCCTTTATTCAAATGTAAATGGCAATCAGCTTCTCTCCCGCTGGCTCATTAACTCGGTTGTGAGCTACCAGTTCTGAAAGTCCCTTCCGGGGTTTCGCAGACATCGTTCACCGGTCTCCAGGGCTTCGATCTCGGAATCCAGCGGGGAACGTTCTTCTTGTATTCGATATAGCTCTCGCCGAATCTTTTCACAAGTCCCGGTTCTTCCACCCGACTGAAGTGGATCCATGTGATCACGAAAAATACGAGAAGCCAGATCGCAATCCTGTCTGAGTGAAATGCAAATGCCTCTCCGAGTAGGATCGTAAGTACTGAGCTGATCATTGGATTGCGTACATAGGCGTATGGACCGGTTACAACGAGTTGTTTGGTCGGATTCCACGGTGCCAGAGTTCCCTTCCCGAAGCGGATCAGTACCGAAATAACAAGGATGAGCGAAACGAGTCCAATAACGAACAATCCGAGCCCGATAACACCGAGTGCATCAAAGACAAGAACGGGAATACCTCCAATTGCAAGGGGGATGATAACAAGAACGGTGAGTGGCAGGATGAGGGAAAACAATTGTTGGCTGAGACTCTGCATTAGCGTACCTCGCTGTAACCAAATATAGCGAGGAGCATTTTCTGATTCAACTCCAGCTTCGGATTTGTTGTCAGGGAGGATCGGGTTGATGAAGCTTGGTTGATGCTCTCAGGATTTACACATCTTCGCTCGTCGAACCCGGTCAGGAACGCAGAGTGGCAATTCCTCCGGAGTCAAATTCATTCGGCAGCTGTTGATTCGAATGCCTCATGTCCCCAAAAAACGCCGACGCGACCTGCACCTGGTTTACATGAGAACTGAAACGCTGGAGGTGGTCCCAACACCACTCATTTAACGATTGGATATCGCACCACGTCTGGTTATATTCTTTGATATAGCACGCACTGAGTTTTGAATCACGGTTCTCTTCGAGGAGCGATCAATGGAACGACGTAAGTTGGGCAACCAGGGTCTTGTTGTATCGGCTCTTGGTCTTGGCTGTATGGGCATGTCAGAATTTTACGGACCGGGAAATGATGATGAATCAATCCGGACGATGCACTGCGCGATCGACTTAGGAATAACATTTTTCGACACCGCTGATATGTATGGCGTTGGTAAAAATGAGGAACTGGTCGGAAGAGCTCTCAAGGATCATCGGAAGAACGTTATTATCGCGACGAAATTCGGGAATGTGCGTGCGCCGGATGGCACCTATCTCGGTATCAACGGTCGGCCAGAATATGTCCGTTCAGCATGTGAGGCGAGCCTGCGCCGACTTGGCATTGATACGATCGACCTTTATTACCAACATCGTGTCGACTCTCAAACACCGATCGAAGAGACAGTTGGGGCAATGGCGCTACTTGTCCAGGAAGGAAAGGTACGTTTCCTCGGGCTTTCCGAAGCAAGCGCCACGACAATTCGGCGCGCATATCGCGTGCATCCGATCAGCGCGCTCCAGACCGAATACTCACTCTGGACACGGGATGTTGAAGCTGAAATTCTCCCAGCCGCCAGAGAACTTGGCATCGGCTTTGTACCCTACAGTCCTCTCGGCAGAGGATTTCTTACGGGCAAAATAAAGACGAGAGCTGACTTCCCGAAAGGAGATTTTCGGCTCACTGCACCCCGGTTTATGGGGGACAACTTCGATCAAAATCTCAAAATTGTCGGAGTCATCGAGAAATTTGCTGCGGACCATTATTGCACGCCATCGCAGCTCGCACTGGCCTGGTGCCTCGCCCAAGGGAGGGATATTGTCCCAATCCCGGGGACCAAAAAACAGGGATATCTCGAGGAAAATGCCGGGGCAACAGATGTGCTATTGACTGAAGCCGATATTCGCCGGATAAATGAGGCGATACCCGTGGGAATCACTGCAGGCGATCGATACGCTCCTATGCAGATGCTGAGATTAAACCTTTGAACCGCAAGAATTGGCAAGCTCTTCAAATGCGCCAGCAACAGTTCTTATTCATAGGCGGTCGAATGCGCGTCTAAGCCCGGGAGCATCTGGCACTCTCGGACACGGGACCGATGATGTTATAAAAACAACCTTTCAGTCAAACCCTCCTTTTTCGCCCACATTGTGGATTCTTCCTCCCGGCCTCACCTTAAGAGTCATACCATAAATTTATCGCGAGCACGGAGAGAATAGCCAGGCAGAAGTAATTCACGATTCAAATCAAATAAAATCAATGGTTGCCGCAATCAAAATAATCTTCAGCAATGTCCTCGCGCATGACCAGGTCCTTTCGAAATCATCGTGAAACTTGATTTTTTCAAAAAGACTCACTAAAATCACAGATGTGAGGTTGACTTTCGGGGGTACCGTTCTAGAAATGCACTCATCATCATTCCATTCATTGTTCTTGTCGTTAAGCATTAGCTTCTGATTCGGTTGGCCAGAAACACATCGATGAGTCGATCGATTGTCGTGTAGATGGTTATCGTAGTTCCTGACGCAATGGTCAGGTCAATGCAGGCGATGAGGTACTTTCCATACTATAAAATTATTGGCGGCTGGTGATGTTTAAGGACCAAGCCTGAGGCAATTGCTTTTCCGGCGATATCGCTGAAGTTTTTGGCATTTCTCCATCATAGTTCCAATCGGAACTATTGAAATTGTTCTTTCCACACTTTAGAAAAGATGCACCTGACAATTTATACTGAATTCGCCATGGTCAGTCGGATTAATGGCGAGGTGGGGACTATTTTTTACATAATGCTTCGAATAAGGGAAAGGCATCTGTGAATTCTTCCCGATGGTTTTGATTGGCTGCGCGAATTATTACAGAGCTTTGACAGGATTCTGACAAGAAGCGGAGTGCGGTTAGCTAACTTAGGACAAGTTGAAGTTTACGAATGAAATATGGGGTCATTCAACATGCTTATTTTAGCGATATGTCTTCTGACGCTTATTGCTCTCGGTGTGACCGTCCGACCGTTAGTCCGCGGGCTAAATGGAATCAATTCTCTGCTTCGGACTTCATGACCGAAACTGCAAAAACCATTGCAGCAAAAGAAGTTAACGGAGGTGCTTATGAAACAGATTATCCTTCTCGCAGCCGTGGCATTCATTTCACATACTTCGGTGTCGCAGAATTGTCCGGAAAAGGTTCTCCGGGCAGGAGAAGAGCTTCAGTATAAGGTCAAGTGGAATTTTCTTCGCGTCGGAACGATCATCCTGCGCACAGAACACGACACGACGACCGGCGATACTGGGCATTACCGGCTTATCATGACTGTAGAATCAAATCCAATGCTCGCGTTCCTCAGGATCCATGAGTACAACGAAAGTTGTGTGCTCGCCACCGATCCCCATTCGCTTCATTATCTGGGAAAACATGCGAGCGGTGATGATTCCACGTTAATAACCTACTCGTACGATCCAATGACACGAAGGGCACGGTGTCTTGAGAAGGACTTGCGGACAGGGGAGACGCGATTCAGCACGACGCTCGAGGACGCTCCTCCTTTCGTCGAGGGGGCCTCGCTCCTCCTCTACGCACGAACCAGGTGTCATACGGGAAAAGCGTATGGTGTCCCCACTATGGTCGGGAATGGTCTGCACAAAACACATCTCGATTTCAGTGGCGAAAAGGAGAAAGTGAATGTTGACGCGCTCAGAAGTCCTATTTTTGCAATAAGATACACGGGCTCTGCTGACTGGAAAGGGGGAACCTCAGCTGGTCTGACAGGTGAATTCTGCGGCTGGGTGAGCGACGATGACGCCGCAGTTCCGCTTCGCGCAGAAATGAAGGTGTTCCTCGGATCTATCACAATCGAACTCGAAAAATGGGTACGGCCGGGGTGGGCCCCCCCGTCAGATCTGCAATCATCCAATTGATGGAGGAATGTGCCATGGGAAGGCGGTCATTATCGGGCGTGTCGAAATTTGAGGTGGAGTTGAAAACGGTGGACATCATTCTCATCGTTTTCCTCGCCTCCATGACAACCCTTGAAATCCTTTTCCGCACCAACGTGAGCGGGTGGGGATTGCTTGTCATTGAAAATGTCGCGATTGGCTTCACGGTGATTATGATGTCATCGATAATCCGAAAGGTTCATTCCCCTGTCCTACGTTCTACTGGAAATATCGTTCTCTACTTAGGGACCCTTTCAGCAGTATACAACGAGATGGGGAGGATCATTCACCTGATTTTCCCACATTTTCATGATGCATCGATCAATAACATGGAAACGGCCCTTTTCGGCATACAGCCGACTGTTTGGATGCAGAGGTTCACGAGTCCCTCGATCACAGAATTTATGATGTTCGCATATGTGGTGTATGCGCTTCTCCTGCCTGTCGTCGCCGTTATCCTTCTCCGCCGCGGGACAGAACGGGAGATCGAGCGTTACCTGACCGAACTCGTTTTCACAAACCTTGTTTGTTACACGTTCTACTTCATGATTCCGGTAGCAGGGCCATCGCGTGCGCTTGTAGCGGAGCGGATCGTTCCGGTGCAGGGCTATTTTTTTACTGCGATCTCTGAGTATATGGTGCGATCGGTGCACCTGAACGGCGGCGCGTTCCCGAGCGCGCACTGTGCGGCGACCGTCGTGATGTTCGCGGCGCTGTACAGACACGGGCGGCACTGGGGTATAGCGTTTCTTCCGATGGCCTTACTGATTTTTATCTCGACTGTTTATGGATGGTTTCACTATGTTTCCGATGTGGTCTGCGGCATTGGTTTAGCCGCACTCTGCCTTCGGATTGCCCCGGCTTTGCAACGCTCGCTCAGCCGGTGGTACCTGAGAATCAACCTTGTCACAGGGAGAACCGTGTCGCCGGAAGTGGTGCACGATAAGCAGGTTCTGGAGGAGACTGTATGAATGTCCTTGTAACTGGAGGAACCGGATTCCTGGGCAGGCATGTCGTCGATGGTCTCCTCTCGGCGCAGATGGCAGTGAGCTGTTCCGTACGGAATCCGGGGAAGTGCTATCACCTTGTTCAGTCGGGGTGCCGTATTATTCCGGGAGACCTCGCTGAACCGGAGGTTGCCCGAAGAAGTGTAAGGGGTGCGGACGTTATTGTTCACGTTGCAGGACAGCTAGGCGGCTGGGGAGGCCGGGAGCTCTTTATCCGCAACAACGTCGAAACAACAAGAAATCTTCTGGAAGCGGCAGTGGAATTCGGGGTCAGGAGATTCATCTATATCAGCTCTGCCGTCGCATACGGCTTACAGCCGAATCGTGTCCTCACTGAGGATTCGCCGGTCATTTTCGAGCCTGACCCCTACTGTGAATCCAAGCTCCGGTGCGAAGCACTGCTGAGAACGTATGCCGATAATTTTCACATAACCACAACCATTATCCGACCTTCTATCATCTTCGGTCCTCATGACGAGCACTTCATTCTGCTTGTCGCAAGGAGCCTGATGCGGCGAACAATGCTCATGATCGGGCCACGGGGGCAAGGCCCTCCGCTTATTTACGTGAGGGACATCGTGAGGTTCATCCGGGCGAATCTCTCCTGGCAAACCTCGGGATTTGAGATATACAACCTTTCCATGATGGAGAATATTTCATGGGAAAAGATTAACGACACGCTCGCCTCAGGGCTCGGCTTCTCCGGCAAAGTACCCCGCGTTCCATTCCGGGTCGCATATTCGATCGCAGCGGTTCTTGAGTTCCTCTGGAAGACATGCAGATCGGAAACACCTCCGCTCCTGACTCGTTTTGTAGTCAGTCTGATCGGACTGCAGTACCATATCGATTCCACGAAGGCGCTGAGCATGCCGGGTTTTAGCAGCTTTACGCCATTCTCCGATGCGATCGGGGAAACTATCTGTTGGCTGCATGGACAACAAACTCGTGATCAAACAAGGAGATTCTTATGAAAGTACTAGTTCTCGGCGGCCGGGGTTTCATTGGTTCCTGGATAGTCAGGCAGCTGATTGAAAGCAACAGAGATGTTGTTCTCATGACGCGGACCCATTCTCCCGATCTGTTAATGCATCATGCCCATATCACCACTGCTTACGGAGACTTTTCCGACAGCGGCACATTACGTCATGCCATGCGCGGCTGCGACGCTGTCGTTCATGCCGGAGCCTATTACCCTCTATTCTCCGTGGACAGGAAGACCCAGTTGGATACGGCGATACGGGAATTGGTGACAGTTCTCAAAACTGTGAAACATGCTGGTATCGCCAGGTTCCTTTTTACGAGTTCTCCGATGGTTCTCGTTCGAGAACCGGAGGCATTTCAGAAATCGACCTACCATTTTATAAAGCTGGCCTTGCACAATGAGGTTTTACGGTGGGCAGAACATGGATTGCCTGCTATGATCGCGATCCCCGGTGCATGTTTCGGACCTGGTGATACGAAGCCGACGACCGGCAGAGTGGTGCTCGAAATTGCTTCACGACGGTTGAGATTTTATCTGGATGGAAAGATGAACGCCGTCGATGTCCGTGATGTAACGCGGACCTATATTGATATTCTGGAGAGGGGAAAGATAGGTTCCTGCTATCAGTTGGGGAATTGGAATTGCAGCCTGTCACAATTTAGCGCACAGGTGGCACGGATTGCCGGCGTACCTGCACCCAGGATTCGCGTGCCATATTTCCCGATCAACGCAATTGCCCTCGCGGCTGAGAAATTGCAGTTCATCGCCCGGGCCCGCAGACCGCTATTGCCTCGGTCCGGACTGGATCAGATTCATTTCGGGACTCACCTTGACTCATCACAAACAATCAAGGAGCTCGGGTTCCGTGTCCGCCCGATCATCGACACAATCCGGGACACGCTCGATTATTTCAGGGCGCGCGGTTACTGTGCTGCGAAAACTCCAGAGGAGAGCCACCTCCCCGAAGCCGCCGACAGCCTTGAACTTGAAAAGATGTAAGCAACAGATCATGAGCAGAACATCGAACATCTGGAATCCTGGAATCAGAATCGGTTCCGCCGACGTCAAGCCGACCGTCATCATTCTGGTCTCAACAATCGCGCTGGCGGTCCAACGATACGCCGGGCCGGCTGCGTTTAACGCGCGGTCGTTTGGGCCGGCCTCCGAATTCCTGCCTGTCCTTTGGATGTTTCTCTCTGCCTGGTTTCTATTTTTCGTCATCCCCATTTGCATTGTGATCTTCGGGTTCCGCGAGTCACCAAAAATATACGGCGTATCATTCGGCGATTGGAAAACGGGACTCACTCTCACGCTCTGCATCTACCCGGTGATCGCGGGAGCGCTTCTCTATCCGGCTGCGCATAATCCCGAGATGAAAATGTTTTTCCCCTACGACAGGGAAGCACTATCTTCCCTGTTCGCATTCGCCCGTCTCGAGATTACGCGCGGTTTCTTTTTCTACTCTGCGTGGGAATTCCTTTTCCGGGGTTTCATCCTCTTCGGACTTCGAAAGTACACCGGCGATTGGCTGGCAATTTGCATCCAGGTGGTTCCCTCCTGTCTCTGGCACATTGGAATGCCAACAGGTGAAATCCTTTCTTCCATCGCCGGTGGAATCTTGTTTGGAATTCTTGCGGTTCGGACGAACTCGATCTTCTGGCCCTGGCTGCTTCATTATCTGATCGGGATCGGGCTTGACTTTTTTATTGTCGTCTCTTCATAAGGAGGTCGGTTATGAAAATACTCGTTACAGGAGCGACCGGATTTATCGGGAGCCATCTGGTGGAGCGGCTGCGCGAACGCGGCAACGATATCGTTTGCGTGGCCAAGGATGAGCTTAATATCATGGTGTTGCGGTCACTGGGCGTCGATGTGGTTCTCGGCGATCTCAACAATGGCATCGACTGGAGCCGAATCCTACGCGGAGTTGACTATATTTATCACCTAGCTGGATTGACGCGCGCAAAATGGTCCGGAGAGTATTACACTGAAAACTATGTCGCAACGAAGCGATTTGTCGAAGCATGTCTCGTGCACTGCACCTCCCTGCGGCGATTCATCTATGTGAGTAGTCAGACAGCTGCGGGGCCATCTCCCGACGGTAGTCCAGTAAGCGAAGCTGCGCCGTGTCATCCGGTATCGCACTACGGAAGAAGCAAGTTGCTCGCGGAACTTGAGGTTGCTCGTGTCCGAGACCGGATGCCTATGACAATCGTCAGGCCATCGGCAGTCTACGGCCCGCGGGAGCGTGATTGGTATGAATATTTCAAAACGGTTAAGCGAGGTTTGCAACCGATCATCGGGCTCAGGGAAAAGCGGATGAGCTTGATTCATGTAAACGATCTTGTTGAGGGCATCATTCTCGCAGGGGAAAGTGCGGTGGCCGAGGGTGAATCATATTTTCTGGCTAACGAAGACGTGTACACTACGATCGAAATCGGAAACGCCATCGCCCACTCAATGGGAAAATCACCAATAAAGGTCAGATTGCCCCATGCTATGGTGTACCTCGTGGGAGCAATGGCTGAGCTTTGTGCAAAAACTTTACAGAAGCAAATCTTTTTCAACATTCAAAAAGTGAGGGAGTCCGTACAGGATGCATGGGTTTGTTCAGTAGAAAAAGCGAAAGCGCAACTCGGCTACCGGCAGCGGATTGCCCTTGACGACGGCATGCAACAGACCTATGCCTGGTACTGCAAGCATGGATGGTTATAAGAGGAGTCATAGACCAATATTGGATAATTTCATTACTGATTCGTGGAAGTATGAGCCCGGATATCAACAACGGTCCAAAGCAGCAGGAGAAAGTCTTCATGAAAAGAAAAGTATTATTCATTCTTGTCGTGTCCCTGATATCCTTGTCTGGTTGTCACGACAGCGTTCAGTTGACCCGTGATAGATTTATCGCGCAGAAACCACACGGCAGTGTCGTGATTCTCACAAACGATATGAAGTACTATCAATTTCAGGAGAATGCATACTGGTTTACGAACGACTCACTGAAAGGAACCGGAACTCTGACCCAGAATGGGCACATCTCAACGTTTGCAGGATCTATCCCTCTCGCTGATATCGAAATGATAGAAACTGAGGAACTCAATACTACGAAGACGGTTCTTTGTGTCCTCGGGGTAACTGCTGCAGTCGTTGTTACGGCGGCAATGGTGATCGCGATTGCATTCGCACACGCCATTGGTGAAGCGGCTGATCGCTCCTGCCCTTTTGTGTACACTTTCGACGGATCGAACTTCCATTTTGAGTCTGAAACATTCTCCGGTGCGGTCTTTAAGGGTTTAGAACGCACAAGCTATGACAATCTTCACTTCCTCAAACCAGTTGACGGACTCTACCATCTCAAAGTGTCAAACGAGAGAAGAGAAACACAATACATCAATGAGATGAAGTTGTTGGTCATTGATCATCCAGAATCGACCAGCATCATTCCGGATTTGCGGGGAACCGTGCATACGATCACTCATCCCCGACAGCCTTTGAGTTGTGTCGATTTGAACGGCCACGACCTCCTTCCCTATATTGTTTCAAGCGATAGCGTTTATTGGGAATCTGATTTATCAACAAAGGATTTCTCGAAGGAAAGCGATTTACGGGATGGAATGATCCTCGAATTTCCGAAACCGCAGAACGCATCGACCGCTAAACTGTTTGTCTGTGGTGTCAATACCGGGCTCGGAGGATTCGCATTCCAAAAGCTCTTTGAACTTAAAGGGACCAACAAATTATTGTGGTATCACCAACTTGAGCACGATTCATCTGAGCGGGCGAAATTTCTGGGGTGGATGATGCGTGAGGGCATGCTCCATGTAAAAATATGGCAGAACGCCGCCTGGAAGGAAGTAACCGCCTTCGCCGACGGTGGGCCTCTTATCCCGAGAGACCAGGTCGCTCTCCTGAATCTAGAAAATTTTCCTGATACGACTCTGAGAGTTCGCCTCGAATGTACCACAGACCTGTGGCGCATTGACCAGGTCTCGATTGATTACTCCACTGATGAGCCAGTCCGAGTGACTGAACTTGCGGTTGCCTCCGCAATAAACGAGCAGTCGCAGGATGTAGCAAAGCTCCTTTCAAGCGCCGATGATCAATATTATATGACTGTTCAGGGTCAGCATGCGGACATCCTTTACAGAGAGATCCCGCGACAGCCGGGGATGGAGCGATCATACGTGCTGAAGACACGGGGATTTTACTATCAATGGATTCCGACACAAGGGCAGGAAAATAAGCTGTGGCTCGAAAAGGTTTTGACAGAACCGCGGTTCGGAGCAAAGCAGTATTTGCCTGAATGGCAAAAGATCCGATTAGGCCAGACGAAAATTCAACGGTGAACAGATATTTCATCACTCTGATATGCCTGAACCAGACCGGGCAACCGATGCCTGACCGAGCTTTTTCGGTAGTTATCGCTGCATCAATATACTCATCATCCTTACACAACATAGGAGACGTACCATGTCGTACAAACGCTTCATCATAAGAACCGTGATTACTTTTGCTCTCTTCTGTTCAATGACTGCCGTCTCCCTCGCCCAGGAGGGACAATTCGCCCAAACGGGTGTGGTCGAACTTGCGGGGAGTGTTACTTTCGAGAACGTAAAAACTGTTCACAACGATCAGGCGGGAGACGCAACGAATATCTTCTCTTTTGCACCTGAGATCGGGTATTTCGTGACGGAGGGACTTGAACTTGGCATCAGTAGTGGTATTACCAACAGCCTGATATTTCCTCCGGGCTTAACGTCCATTAGCCCGCCCAGCGGCAGCAGCATGACAGCCGTGCAATTCTTTTTCTCCCCTTCCTATAATTTCGTATCGCCGGGAGCGACTGTCTATCCGTTCATCCAGGCAAAACTTGGCTATACGTCGCTCTCTTCCGGTGGTTTGAGCGAAACAGGTTTTAGTTATGGGGCCCGGGGAGGAATTAAGATTCCCGTGGTCACGCATCTCCTGATTTCAACTTCTGCGGAATATCTTCTCATCACCATCAATCCTGAAAATACGAGCACGAGGTATGGTTATGATTACTTTTCATTCGCTTTTGGCATTAGTGGATATTTCTGATCCGTTGACCGCAGGATAGGTTCGGAAGGAAATCAGCCCGATGTTCTATTTGACGAGGGTGGAACGCCAGGATGAACAGAACGTCGTCCGCAGTGGCGAATTCCGATTTACGAATAGGGCGGTCATCTGACAGCGGCGTGACATGATGGGCTCGAGCTATTCATATCATGACTCCAGAGGTACCTGAACGGATCATTCTCACAAGCACCTAGGATTATGAGAATAAACTTACCAGCAATAGTGGCCGCAATATCATTCGCATTTTTCATATTGGAAATCGACCAAGCACACAGCCAGACCTACCCCAACGGGGAGAACGTTGAGGATGCGCATTTTGCACACAGCGCCGTGTACGCAGAATTCCTCGGCCAGGGATTGCTCTACTCTGTCAACTACGACTATCGCATTTCGGAGAACCTGGATCTGCGTGTAGGTTTTTCGTCATGGTCAATTCCCGGGTTCTTCCTCCTTATTGATGGGAGTTTATCGTTCACAGGGTTTCCCGTGATGTTGAATTATCTCTCGGGCGATGGTGACAGCCACTTTGAGGTAGGGGCTGGTTTTATCCCATCGAGCGTATCAGTGAGCGGTCATGAGATATTCTTCGGCTCTGAGGTCAAGGGGCAATCAACCGAGATTCTCGGAACCGCAACAATTGGTTTCCGGCTGCAACCCCGAAATGGAGGGTTCATTTTCCGGATCGGTTTCACCCCGTTAATGAGCTCACATAGCATGCAAATGTTTGGCGGAACGTCGGTAGGATTGGGATTTTGAAATGGTTAGGGGACGATAAGGGAAAGCAATGAACAGAGGAGATTTGTGAGCAGGACAGGCCTGAACTTGGGACGATCTCCAATGGTAAGGGAAGAGTGTCCTCCATCTTTTGACGATAAAATGCCCCTGGAGATTAAAAAAAATACCAACGGGATCTGACGCATGACTGTCAATGGAAAGAAATCTCAGTTCCTTCACATCCTGTTCTTCCTGAGCGGCATGGGGGTATTCCTCGCTCTCGTCAATCGTTTCGGCATCGGGAACATTGTCGAGACATCGAGACGCGCCGGTTGGGGGATGGTTTATGTTATCATCCTATGGCTGGTTATCTATATCTTGAACACGCTCGCATGGAAGGCAGTACTTGGCGTGACAGCAGCGAGGATACGGTTGTCAAAGTTGTTCGCCCTATATGTCTCCGGCTATGCATTGAACACCATCACTCCTTTTCTCGCAGTCGGCGGGGAACCGTACCGCGCAGCAATGCTGGCCGATACAATGGATATTTCGACCTCGGTCTCGGCAGTCGTTCTCTACCGCGTGATCAATCTTTTCAGCCACATGTTACTATTGATGACCGGGCTTGTATTGGGAATCCTGATCGTCCCGATGTCTCAGCCATTTCGGATGGGGCTGATCGCAATTCTGGCTGGTGTGGGTGTCCTGGGGTATTGGATTTTCACAGTGCATCGTGATGGAATTTTTGTCCGTCTTACGCGATGGGTACAGCGTTTTCGCATTCTTGGTTTCGTAGGGCGCGCCCTTGACAAGCATTCTGCCGAGTTGACCAGCATGGACGCACTCTTCACTGACGCATATCATCACCGACGGAGGCAATTCGTTCTTGCGGTCACCCTGGAGTATATAACCCGCGCAATGATGGGTTTGGAGGTCTACATCATCTTACAATCAATCGGAACAGAGATTTCGCTCCCTGCTGCCCTGTTCGTGTATGTTACATATTCGATCATTATAAATCTGATATTTTTTATCCCGATGAACTTTGGCATCCGCGAGAGCGGTCTGATGCTTGGGCTTCAGAACCTCACTGTGACACCAATACTCGGAGTCTATGTAGGCGTGGTGATTCGCGTCCGCGAGCTCTTTTGGATCCTTATCGGTCTTCTCTTGATGTTCGTTTCCGCGCTGAAGAAAATCATAGTCACAAAGGAGGTGCTATTTCATGAAAGTACGACATCCGGTAATAGCATTGTTTAATCTTCTTGTGCGCCGCTCACCATATGAGGGGCAGGTTATCGTCACGAGGAGGTGCAATCTGCAATGTGGATATTGTTCCGAAGCTGACACAACTTCAGCCATGGTTCCCCTTGAGGATCTGAAGCGGCGTATCGACGCCCTTCACAAGCTCGGCGTTGTCCAGATCACATTTTTGGGCGGAGAGCCCCTCCTCCATCCCGACATTGCGGAACTCGTCCGTTACACCAGGTGCAGGTCCGGTCTAGTCACAATCACGACAAATGGTTTTCCTTTGACACGAAAGATCATACAGGATCTGAACGAGGCCGGGCTTGATCACATGCAAATCAGTATCGACGCACTTGAGCCTGATCCAAACCGGTATCTCGTAAAGTCGCTCCGGCCACTGCGGAGCAAATTGGAAGAGTTAAAAAGGAGGGCAGCATTCGACATCCATCTGGCTGCCGTTCTCTGTGAACGATCGGCAGGACAAATCAAAGCTCTCCTGGAGGAGGCTGATGATCTGGGCATACCTATAACGCTCAGCGTTGTCCATGACGGGACCGGCCGGAAAGTGATATCCGGGGAACCTTATGTATCGCTCTGGGAGTATTACCGCAAGCGACCAAACCATTTTAGTATCAGCGGAATTGACGGTGAGTACAGCGCCGCGCTCTTGCGGAACGAGGACCCGCAGTGGCAATGCCGCTCCGGCTCGCGATATCTCTACATCGATGAATTTGGCATGGTGCAATTCTGCTCAGCCCAACGCGGTCGTTTGGAGGTACCAATAGAACATTATTCCTGGCGTGAGATCCGGGGATACAGCAAGACATCCAGAGGATGCGAACGGGGCTGTGCGAATGAT
>JAWOMQ010000226.1:0-17983 GCA_033852415.1 Bacteroidota bacterium | reverse complement strand
GCAGGTGACCCGAAGCATCCTGCGATTCGACACTCTTTCGCTCCCGAAGCATGTCAGCGTTACACAGGCGTACCTCTGGCTCCCTGTTGATCCCGCTCAGACAGGTCTCAATAACTATTCGCGCGATTCTGTTGTCCTTTACATGCTCCGCTCGTCGATATATCCTTACGACTCCACCGCTTTCAGCACACTTTGCACGCCTGTCGACAGCAACGGCCAGAAATATTATGTCGGTGACGTGCGAAACATTGTCCAATACTGGAACACACACGGATCAAACTACGGTTTTATACTCCATCCCTATGGAGAGTACAGCACGATGGATCGGTTTTCGCTCATGGGATCAAATTCAGCAACGATTCGCCCGATCCTCAGAGTGACGTATTCGACATTACCTTAGCCATGGATATGCGAAAATCTCCCATTGTCATAATTCTATCGCTTCTTATCTGCACTGCCGCACAAGCAGGGAACGGCGGATCGGGCTATTCGATCTACGGAATAGGCGATCTGCAGTATTATTCCTCCAGCCGTGCAATGGGAATGGGCGGAAGCGGCCTCGCGGTCCTGTCGTCGGGCGAGATCGACCGGAATAATCCGGCGCTCTGGAGCTCTATTAACCGCGTTCGCGTATCCCTCAGCACGATGTATGAAGGGTATGCAACCTCAGATGACCAGCAATCCGGGTATTTCGCTTCCATGCAGTTTTCAGGGGCCATGCTTGCAATCCCTGCGATCAGCAGCCGCAGCATCGTTTTTTCAGCCGGAGCAACCCCCTACAGCAGGGTTAATTACAATGTTCTCACTCCAACAGCTCAGGGTGATCTGCCGTACGCTCTCCATTATATCGGCGACGGTGGACTCTCTCAGGCACATATCGGTGTGTCGGGACTTCCCGATAGCAATTTATCCATAGGGATAAAAATGGACTACTATTTCGGGACACTGACGCACACCATTGATCAGGAATTCCCCGCTACCGGCTATACAAACGCCGCAGTCGATCATGTCACACACATGCACGGGATC
Source organism: Bacteroidota bacterium (assembly GCA_033852415.1). GTDB lineage: Bacteria > Bacteroidota > Ignavibacteria > UBA10030 > SZUA-254 > DATKPE01. The sequence continues at coordinate 16,954 of JAWOMQ010000226.1, read as the reverse complement.
GGGTTCACATTCGGGTTTGTCTACACGGGGCTTCGCTCCATCTTGAATTTGTCTCCGGGGCACTCGTTCAACATTGCCGGAGTGCTCTCAACGGCTTCAAACATTACCACAGCTGAAGATCGTTACTACACCTACACCACCAACGCCACCGCGTATGATACGCTGATCGGAGCTGATCACACATTTCACCTTCCTGTGCGGTTTTCGGGCGGACTTGCATACCAGACTGACCGATGGATCATCGCGAGTGATATTACCGGTCAGCGATGGAGCCAGGCCACGATGGATGGCGAACCGTTTCCTGAAATCCGTGACGACTATCGGTGGAGCCTGGGCGGCGAATTGATATCATCAGGCACGACGATGAAGGCAACGACGCAGCGCGTCGCCTACCGCGCAGGTCTCTACTATGACGCGACGTACTACCGCATCAAGGGAATCGCCGTCAACGAGCTCGGATTTTCACTCGGTTGCACGCTGCCGATCTTCAGCGATTCACGGCTTGGCTTTGCTGCGGAATACAGCTTCCGCGGCACAATTGATGAGGGGCTGCAAAAAGACAGAATCCTCCGGCTCTCGATATCCCTGAGCGTCGGAGAGATCTGGTTTGTCAAACCTCCGGAAGAATAGATTTATGACTATCGCACTCGGATCCGATCATGCAGGATTTGAAATGAAGGAGAAAATTAAAGGACTTCTTCATGATATGAATGTCCTGTTCAAAGATTTCGGGACGTCGTCAGCCGAATCGACCGATTACCCGGATTATGCACATGCTGTTGCAAGTGCGGTGAGTAAGCGGGAGGTGGAATACGGCATTCTGGTGTGCGGAACCGGAACGGGCATGTCTATCGTTGCGAACAAACATGCCGGAGTGCGGGCTGCAAATGTGGAATCCATCGACGCGGCGCGGCTGGCCCGGGCGCACAATAACGCAAATATCCTGGCCATAGGTGCCCGCCTTACGACATGGGAACGCGCCGGCGAAATTATCAGGATCTTTCTTTCGACTCCATTTGAGGGTGGAAGACATTCCCGACGGGTCGACAAGATTCACACCCTCACGAACCTTTAACAATACACTTCATTCCACCCCGGCGGGAAGGGTGAAGTGTGAGAGCCGGATTTTTTTGGAACACGACATCGTCCATGATTCCGAACTTCAATCGTCTATCCTGAATGACCCACATGAGGAATAACCATGAATAATCTTCGAGCGTACGACGCTGAAATTTATGAGGCGCTGCGGCTAGAAAGGCACCGCCAGAATACAAAGCTGGAACTTATTGCATCCGAAAATTTCGTGAGCCGCGCGGTAATGGAGGCAATGGGTTCTGTCATGACAAACAAATATGCAGAAGGGTATCCCGGGAAACGGTATTACGGGGGCTGCGAGTACGTAGACATCGCCGAGGAGGTCGCACGACGGCGGGTCAAGGAACTCTTTGGTGCGGCATATGCAAATGTCCAGCCGCATTCGGGATCCCAGGCAAACATGGCAGTCTATTTTTCATTTATCAAGCCGGGTGACACTGTCATGGGGATGAACTTGTCCCACGGCGGCCATCTCACGCACGGATCGCCGGTCAATTTCTCAGGACAGCTTTACCGCTTTGTCGCTTACGGTGTCCGGCCCGAAACAGGCCAGATTGATTATGATGAAGTCGCGTCGCTCGCGCTCAAAGAGAAGCCGAAGATGATTACGGTTGGGGCGAGTGCGTACTCCCGAAACATCGATTACCGGTCGTTCAGGGAAATCGCAGATAAAGCGGGGGCGTTTCTCTTTGCGGACATCGCCCACCCGGCCGGCCTGATCGCGAAAAAGCTCCTCAACGATCCCCTTCCATACTGCCATGTCGTAACTTCGACCACCCACAAAACCCTTCGCGGTCCGCGCGGCGGCTTGATCCTGATGGGGAGAGACTTTGAGAATCCGTTCGGCCTCAAAGCACCAAAATCAGGGCGCACGAAAATGATGTCGGAACTCGTGGATTCTATGGTGATCCCCGGAATCCAGGGGGGGCCGCTTATGCATGTCATCGCGGCAAAGGCAGTGGGATTTAAGGAAAATCTGGAACCTGCATTCGAAACCTACGCGAAACAAATCATCAGAAACGCACAGACGTTGGCTTCGACATTGATGGGATTCGGCTATAAGGTCATCTCCGACGGGACAGACAACCATTTGATGCTGATTGATCTGAGGAACAGGAACATCACTGGAAAAGACGCTCAGGAAGCGCTCGACCAGGCTGGAATCACCGTCAATAAGAATGCAGTTCCTTTTGACGACAAGAGCCCTCTCATCACCAGCGGTATCCGCATAGGGACACCTGCATTGACCACACGCGGGATGAAAGAGAATGAGATGAAGATTGTCGGCAAATTCATCGACGAGGTCCTTGCCAACCTCGGCAAGACGGATGTCTATGAACGCATGAAGGATAAGGTGAAACAGCTCTGCGAACAGTTCCCCTTATACGCTGAAGATCCTGCATGAGCGAAGGTGCGGAAAACACAGACGCAGTTGCGGGAGAACGCGAGATGTCGTTCCTCGATCACCTCGAGGAACTTCGCTGGCGCATCATCAAGGCCCTACTCGGTGTCGTCGCATCCATCGTCGTGTGCGGGATATTCTCCGACTGGATCGTTAACAGCGTGCTCCTTCGCCCGCTCCAGCAGGTCAATCCGCCGCTCAAGCTGATTAACACGATTCCTTACGGGCAGCTCACCTTCTACATGATGGTCGTCCTCGTGGGAGGCGTCATCATCAGCTCGCCCTGGATCATTTATCAGCTCTGGAAGTTTGTCCAGCCGGGGTTACGGAAGAACGAACAGCTCTATGTTTCGGGTATCGTCACCTACACGACCTTATGTTTTCTGCTCGGTGTGGGATTCGCATATTTCATTATGCTTCCGTACATGTTGCAGTTCTTCACAGGATTCGGATCGCCGGTTATTCAGAATATGATTACAGTGGATGAATACATGAGTTTTGTTTTGCAACTCGTCCTTATTTCCGGCCTCATTTTCGAGCTCCCAATGGTTTCCTATTTTTTGGCGAGGTTCGGTATCCTCACGCCCGCCTTTATGCGTCATTACAGGCGTCACGCGATCGTTGTGATCCTCTTTATCGCGGCAGTGGTGACACCCACGACCGACCCGTTCACAATGTCGGTTTTTTCAATCCCGATGGTGCTTCTCTATGAAATAAGTATCTGGGTAGCAAAGGTCGCCCAGAAAAAGCGCAGCGAGGCACTCGCATCGTAATCCTGAAATATATATGAATTTACAAGAAATCACCCGCCCCATTGAAAAAGAGTTAGAAACCTTCGACGATTCTTTTCGTCAGGCAATGCGATCCAAGGTCGCATTCGTTGATCTCATCGCACGGTATATCGTGAGGCATAAGGGAAAACGGATACGTCCTGCCCTGGTGCTCCTCTCGGCAAAGACCTGCGGGGAAATCAACGAAAGCAGCTACCGCGGCGCTGCGCTTGTCGAGATTCTCCACACGGCAACCCTGATCCATGACGACGTCGTCGACGACGCCGACACCCGCCGGGGTTTTCCTTCTCTCAACGCCGTATGGAAAAACAAGATCGCTGTGCTCATGGGCGATTACATGCTCGCGAAGGGGATGCTGCTGTCGCTGGATAACAATGATTTTGTGTTTTTAAAAATAATTTCAGAGGCAATTCGCCGCATCATCGAAGCCGAGATCCTGCAGATCGCCAAGAGCCGACAGCTCGATATCGACGAGCGGACATATCTGAAAATCATCTCTGACAAGACCGCTTCGCTGATTTCAACGTGCTGCCAGATCGGTGCAGCGAGCGTTACAAGTGATCCCGGTACTATCCGGAGAATGGAGACCTTCGGTGAGAACATCGGCATGGTGTTCCAAATCCGGGACGATCTTCTTGATTATACGGGACGCAAAAGTATTACCGGGAAACCGACTGGGCTGGATCTCAAGGAAAAGAAACTCACCCTTCCCCTCATCTACGCGCTCACACAGGCGCCAAAAAACCAACGCAATGCCATCCTCCGGATCGTCAAGAATGGTGCTGCGAAGAAAGAACTTCAGGCCGTCGTGGAATTTACCCATGAATTCGGAGGGATTGAATATACAACGAAGAAGGGAGAATATTACTCGACGCTCGCGCTCGAAGCGATCTCACCTTTCCCCGATTCCCCGGCAAAAGAATCGCTGACAAACGTCATCGATTTTTTCCTCCAACGAAGCAAGTAGCTTCAGTGGTACTCGGTGGGGCGAACGATCAGCACGGGACAGGGTGCTTTCTTCACCACTTTTTCGGTCGTGCTGCCGAATATCAAATGTTCGACGCCCGTATGACCATGCGTCGCAATGACAATCAGGTCGATCTTTTCCACGCGCGCTGTTTGTATAATTTCATAGGAGGGCTTTCCAATGCGGACAGCAGTCCTGCATTTCACCCCTCCTTCGACACGCGCTTTGACAAGCTCGTCGAGTTCGCTTTTCCCCCTCGCGGCAAGCTCATGCTCAATGTTCGGAAGCGTGACCTGCCCAAAACCCAGATCAGCAGGGTACACCGCTGGTTCGACCACATAGAGCAGGATCAACTCCGACCCGAATGTTTTTCCAATAGCAATCGCATAATCGAGTGCGCCTTTCGAGTGATCGGAAAAGTCGATCGGCACGAGAATCCGGCGTGGAAGGTGGTGACTGCCGCTACTCTCCTTGTGCCGCTCGTTGGGGGTCATGCTCGAAGGTGAAGTCATTGGTTGTCCTCCGCATCAGTAAACACGTCAATCATTGCGAATGTATTTTAACCATCCACGGGAATCTTTTCCATCGTGAACGACCTCGAAGAAGGCTTGTTGAACGCTCTTCGTGATGGGACCGGGATTCCCGTCGCTGATCAGACTCCGGTCGACAGACCTGATCGGAGTAACCTCGGCGGCTGTTCCGGTGAAAAATAGTTCATCAGCGATCGTCAGCATTTCACGCGAGACCGGCGCTTCAATGACCCGGTATTTCAGCTCTTTGAGGATGGTCATGACGCTGGAACGCGTGACGCCCGGCAGAATGCTCGAGGTGAACGGCGGTGTATAGACGTCCCCGTTTTTCACCATAAAAATGTTCTCGCCGCTCCCCTCACTCACGTATCCGAAAACATCAAGTGCGATCCCCTCGGAATATCCACCCCGAAGAGCTTCCATTTTAATCAGCTGGGCATTGAGATAGTTGCCCCCCGCCTTTGCGATGGTGGGCAGTGTGTTGGGAGCGGGTCGGGTCCACGTTGACACACAAACATCAATCCCATTCTTGAGGGCATCTGCGCCGAGATAGGTCCCCCATTCCCAGACGGCAATCGCAACGTCAACCGGATTGTTGAGAGGATTCACCCCAACATCTCCATAACCCCGGTAAACGATCGGCCGAATATAACAGGACTTCATCCCATTGACCACGATCGTCTGCACAACAGCATCTTCCAGTTGTTTTTTTGTGAACGGAATTGCTGCCTGGTAAATTTTTGTGGAATCATAAAGACGTTCCAGATGTTTGTCAAGGCGAAAAATGGCAGAGCCTTTTGGTGTGTCGTAGCACCGGATTCCCTCGAACCAGCTCGATCCGTAATGAACAACATGTGACAGAATGTGAATATTTGCATCCTTCCAGTTGACCATAGATCCGTTCATCCAGATTTTTGCAACGGGTTTTATAGGCATAATCTCACCCTCATTGTTAAAGTGACATTTGATACAAACGGTAGGTTTTATCCCGTTCACCCCGAAGCATCGCAGCGCTCCGGATCATCGGGAGATTATCTTCCAAAATCCAACCCGCCTCCCCATGCCGGTACCCCGCGTTGATTGCTCTCCGGGCTGTTTCATAAAAAAGGACACTCGCCGCGCCCGTTTTTTGAAATTCTCGTATGATTCCCAAAACGATGATCCGGCATTTCTTGATCTCCCTCTTATAGCGGAACAGACAATAAAGTCCCGGCAGCAGATAGCCGTTCTTGTTGTGCCTGAGCGCGACGTTGAGGTCAGGAAGTGACAGCGAAAAGCCAATCGGTTCTCCATTGTATTCAACAATGATCACCATTTCAGGGACTACAACGGGTTTGAGATCCTTCGCCAGAGCATCGAATTCTTCATCTGTCATCGGCACGGCACCCCAGTTATATTGCCACGCTCTATTATACACATCCTTTAAGAGCTTCACTTCCCGTTTAAAGTTCTTGAAATCCAGCTTTCGGAATGTGAGTTGTTCCTTTTGCCTCACTGCCTCCACAACCCGGGCGAGACGCTCAGAGAACACATGTTCTTCGCTGACGTGAAACGCAAACAAATCCTTGATCTTTCTCAATCCGGTAGTTTCCAGCAGGCGGGCATAATACTCAGGATTGTATGGCATCAAAATAACGGGCGGCTTATCGAATCCATCGACCAGAAGGCCATACTCATCGTTTACCGACGGCGTCGCGGGACCCCGCATTGCAGTGACACCTCGTGTCTTTAACCAGCCGGCCGCAGTCCGCACCAGCGCGTTGGCGGTGTCCGTATCATTGATCGACTCGAAAAAGCCGAAGAAACCTATCTTCTCGTTGTGTTCCTTGTTATGATTGTGATTGATGATGGCAGCAATCCGGCCAACAACATTCCCATTGCGGCGGGCGAGAAAGAACTCGGCCTCCGCGTGTTTGTAGAATGGATTCTTCTGCCGATCCATCAGCTTACGACGATCCATCAGCAACGGCGGAACCCATACCGGATTATCGCGATAGATAGACCAGGGGAGTTTCAGGAATTGACGCTCATCGTTTTTCGTCTGGATGGGTTGAACGTCTATCTGATCCACAATTCAAGCCACATTTGCAATGTGATTAATCAAAAGAACGCAAGGAAACAATTGAAGCACAACAACGGACTACTTCAGGATGCCCAGGTCTTTCCCCGTGCTCGCGAAAATCTCCAGGATGCGGTCAAGATGCTCATCTTCATGTGTCGCCATGTAGCTCGTCCTCATCATCTGCATTCCCTGCGGCACACCCGGGCTTATAAACGTATTGACAAAAACCCCTCCATCAAACAATTTCCGCCAGAATTGGAATGCCAGCATGTCGTCACCAACGATGACGGGAACGACCGCTGACTGTCCATCGATTACCTTGAATCCAAGTTCTTGAAAACCCTCCCGCATCTTTGATGAATTTCTGATCAGCTTCTGGATCCGTTCCGGCTCCCGCTCGAGGATATCCAGGGCAGCCAAGGCGGCTGCGACTGCCGCAGGCGTGGGGCTGGCGCTGAAAATGAGTGCCGCGGAATGATGCTTCAGGTAATTAATGATCCGCTCCTCTCCAACCACAAATCCTCCCAGCGATGCAAAGGTTTTGCTGAACGTCCCCATGGTGAGGTCGACTTCATCCTCGAGATCAAAATGACTCGCGGTTCCTCTGCCCCCTTTTCCAATAACCCCAATGGCGTGAGCGTCGTCGACAAGAATCCGCGCATTGTATTTCTTGGAAATTGTGACGAGGTCAGGGAGATTCACGATTTCTCCGGTCGTACTGAAAACACCGTCGGTCACGACCAGCTTGGGCACATGTATCGGCAACCGCGATATGACGCGTTCCAGATCCTCCATGTCGTTATGCTTGTACCGTACAACGTCGGCAAAAAGGCCCTTTGCCATCATCGAGCCCGCTACAATACAAGCATGATTGTCTTTGTCGGTGACAAGGTATTCTCCCCGTTCAACAAGCGTTGGGATGATTCCTTGCGCCGTTTGGTAGCCGGTGCTGAAAAGGAGGCAGGCCTCCTTTCCCATGAATTTTGCCAATCGATCTTCCAGTTCATAATGAAGATCGAGTGTGCCCGTGAGGTATCGAGATCCCGAACAGCCTGTACCGTACTTCTCGACGGCTTTTTTTGCTGCCTCCTTCACTTTTGGATGGGCGGTGAGCCCGAGGTAATTGTTCGAACCAGCCATAATGATCTTTCGGCCTTCAATCTGCACCACCGGCCCTTCGTTTTCTTCGATCGCACGAAAGTACGGATAAAAGCCGGCCGCTTTTACCTCATCGGCACGTGTAAAATCATAACATTTCTGAAATAAATCTATCGCTTCCTTTATCTCGTTCACTTCAGCAGGTTTGGATTCAGTCGGTCGAGTCATGGACTATACTTCTAATATGAACAAATAGTGGCAGCAGGGCAAGCGCAATTGGGACGGAAGAGGGAAGAAGGAAAACAGGTAATCAGTACGACAGGTCAACCTATCGATCTTGCGATTCAAATATTCACTTCTATGGTTGCTTGCCAAAATTTTTTTTAATATACTTGATTGCGCTGTAAAAGTCAATCGAACAAATGTACCAGAGCCACCTCAACGGGAGCAATAACTGCCCTTCGGGGAGTGGAAAACCATCGTGGCATAACACACCGCCTTCATAATCGAACGATCATCTCTTATGCGTGTGCTCATCACCGGCGCGACCGGATTTATCGGAAGTCATCTGGCGGCAGAACTTCATCGGAAAGGATATGAACTGCGCTGTCTTGTGAGACGATCTTCCAATCTCTCATCATTGTCTGACCTTCCGATCGAATATGTGTATGGAGACCTCTTTTCTGAACAGGTATTATGCGAAGCTGTGCGCGGGACACAATACATTTACCACGTTGCGGGAATTACCAAGGCAAAAACGAAAGCCGACTACTTCCGGGGAAACCACATTGCGACGAAGAACCTTCTTCATGCCGTCCGCACGGAAAAGCCGCAGCTCCGGCGATTTGTCCATATCAGCAGTCAGGCAGCGGTTGGCCCCACAAGGGGTGGGACGATCACGGATGAAACCACCCCGTTCCATCCAATTACGACGTATGGAATAAGCAAAATGGAGGCGGAGAAGGAATGTCTTGCCGTGATGGAAGAGATACCGATCACCATCGTCCGTCCTCCAGCGGTCTATGGGCCCAGGGATAAGGATATCTTTGAATTCTTCAATACGATGAATAAAGGACTCCAGCCGATGGTCGGATTCAACAAGAAGGAAGTGAGCCTTATCCATGTTAAGGATCTGATTGATGGGATCGTGCTTGCAGCCGAGGCGGATATAGGTGCAGGTGAGACATATTTTATCTCAAGCGAAAGATTTTATAATTGGAAAGAAGTGGGTGAAATAACCTCGCGCATAATGGGAAAGAAGGTCCTTCACGTACGAATTCCGGAAATAGCGGTTTACACAATCGCAGCAATTGCCGAACTCTACTCTCTGGTTAGCCGGCGCGCTGTACTTCTGAATTGGGAAAAGGCTAAGGATATAGTCCAGGATTCGTGGACCTGTTCAATTAAAAAGGCTATGACAGAGCTCGGATTCAAAGAGTCGTTCACGCTTGAGCAAGGCATCACGGACACAGTCGGCTGGTACAAACATCATGGATGGCTCTGAGAGCCGTACGAAGGAGCATACTATATGAAACGAACAATCATTGGAATCCTCGCCGCACTCGCGCTCTTTGCCGGGACGGCCTCCCGCGCGCAGGATTCATCGGCTGACACAAACCGCGTGAGGGAAATGGATGAGTTTCACAAATTTCTTCACCCTCTGATACACGATGCATATCCAAACAACGACTTCACAACGATCCGCAACTCTCTTCCCAACCTGGTGCGACTGGCGACAAAATTATCCAAAGCATCGCTTCCCGACAAGAAGACCCTCAAGAAATCCGAATTCCGGAAAGAAACAAAGAAGCTCGTAAAGCAGCTCACCATGATGAATAAGAAGAAGGATAAACTCACCGATCAGCAGTTAGGGAAGCAATTCATGGAGATGCATGATACCTTCGAAGGAATCATGGAAATGTTGGAATAACGTTCGATGCCGGTCAGACCCGAGAACGATTGATCGATATTCATTCTTCAAGTAGGTCAGACCAGCCGGTTTCCGCGATGCTAAAAGAAGTGCGTTCTGATTGCTCCTGAACTTCAGAGTGAAAATCTGACAGAAATAAACTAATCGAGAGTTCTCTTTCGTCACTCCGGTGGTCTCGTGACTTACCATCACGACTCTGACATCTGACCTTGATATATGTCCGTCCACCTACCTCCCCGTGAACAGAGGATGGTTCACGTTCACCTCAGCACTAATTGGTTTCAGCATAGGGTATTTTCTCAAAAAATTCTGCGGGATCATCACGCGCTGATTATGGCGCGTGCGATGACGTATCTGGAAACCGTTGATCAGAGAATTCGCTTCCGGGTCATTGTGAAACACTACAAAAATGGTGTTCGTCACCGATTTTATCTTTTCGATCATCAATAAAATATTATTAATCTCGCGTTCACTATATAAATAGTGGTACCGATCACTGACCATGTGTTTGCCATCCTCTTCCTTTCTCCACGGGTGATTCCATGTGTTAATATTCCGCCCCATCATCCTGAAATAAGCAGCTCCGTTCCACGTGAGACAATTAAACGGTATATGATTATTAATAGAAGGAAGATCGACATTGACCAGATGGAATCGATTTTCCTGAAAGAAGTTGTACATAAGCGGGCTGTTCCACGACTTGTCCCGTACTTCGAGAAATAATCTGTATTCCCTGAATGCGCGTCCGAGACGGGTAAGATACTCACAGTACGCATGATCATACGAAAAGGAGGATGGAAACTGAATCAGCAATCCCCCGAGTTTCCCTGCCGAGGCAAGCCCATCGAGGATCGTTCTCATTCTATTATAATCATCGCGCGTGGCTGCAAACGTGTGCGTAAATCCCTGAAATAGCTTAACCGTAAACATAAACTCCTTATTGCCGGCAACATCGTTGAGCCATCGTGCAATGTTATCCTGAGTGAAGGAAGTTTTGTAAAATGTTGCGTTGATCTCGACGCTGTCGAAAAACTGGCTGTAAAATTCCAGCTTGCGAAAGCCTTTTTTTTGTCTCGGTGGGTAGAAATACCTGTTAAACGGTTCCAGATCCCATCCACCCATCCCAACATAAATCTTACTCATCACTATCTCCTCTTCATGAACATCGAAAGTCGATCGTGTTCAACAATCCTCGTCATAGAATCATCTGTGAGGCACAATTGAATGACAAATGCCCGAGCGAATCAAATCATAACCGCCTTTTTTTAAATTCGAATGAATCATTTAACCCTGATATAATTCTGATCAAATATCCGAAATCCGACAACAACTTTTCCGATGATCGAGAACTGATCGTCACTACGAATGCTTATCGGTTTAAATTCAGGATTGGCTGGTTCAAGTGTTATGCCCGACTTTGTTCGTTTGAAGTATTTGACGGTTGCTTCGTCATTAATCATTGCTGCGACCATCTCCCCCTGCTCGGCTGAGGGCTGTTGCCGGACCAGCACCAGGTCACCATCCATGATACCTGCATCCCGCATACTCATCCCTTTCACTTTTAACAGGAAGCTCTTCTCAAGAGATGAAAATGATGAACCAAGCATGAGAGACCCTTCCATGTTCTCCTGAGCCAGGATAGGCTGCCCTGCTGCAATTCTTCCGATTATCGGTGTTTCGGTAAATTGCACATTTTCTGTAAGTCGAATCTCTTTTCTGAGATTTCCGACACGATACACATACCCTTTCTTTTCAAGTGCTGATAGGTGCTTTTCGACCGCATGAACCCACCGGATACCCATCTTCTGTGCAATTTCCCGAAGAGTGGGAGAAAACCCCCGCTCCTTATAATATTTCTTTATGAATTCATATATCTTCCGTTGCCTATTTGTTAATTGATTATCCATTTGTGACAGGTTTCCGTTAGATGAATTTTAGACTATTGTTGTAAAGTATAAACTGGTAGAAATTGTCTACCATAAGATATAACAGAAAAATCATTTTGTCAAGTGAAATATTGATTTGCTGTAAGTTTCAGTCCTTGAGTGGGTTATGGGGCCTTATCGAAGGCAGGGATGTGAATCCTCCCGAGGGGAACTCGCTCGCCGGTTTGCTGGCAATAGTTGAATCTCTCATACCCAAAAACAGAAAGGGATAAGCACATTAAGGCAATACAAAGAAGGCAGCCCTGACTGATCCAAGAAAGATCTGGACTTCAAGTGCATGGCGCAAAACCTCCAGGATGTCCATAATTGTTCCATCTGAACGCACTATAGGTTGGAATGTCTTACAACGGCGACACATACGTCATCACTCAATTCCTTCCCTTCTCCAAATTCCCGGACCACGGCCAGGAGGCCCCGTGCAAACGATTTCGCATCGATGCGATCGTGAGTTCTTATATACTCCCTGAACCGCTCCTCGCCAAATTGTTCATTCTGGCAATTTGTGTGTTCCAGCAAACCATCTGTATAGGCTACAAAACCCTCGCCGTCAGGGAACTGCTCGATGTGTTTCTTCAGCTGTGTTATTGAAGCTTGCGCTCCTAGTGGAAGGGCACCTTTCGCTAGTGGAACCATAGACGTGGTCGTGAAAAGCAACGGTGGTGGATGTCCCGCGTTCACATATGTAAGGCGGGAGTCGGAAATACTGATTTCAGCGGCAAATAACGTTACAAAAGTCTTCTTGTCAGTACTTTGATGAACAACTGTATTCAGCCTATGAACAAGCTCCTCGAGGCCAACCCCGATGGATGCGAGTAAATGGATAGACGCCCGAACCTCCGCCATGATTAACGCCGCAGGGACACCTTTCCCCGCCACATCTGCAACCACCACAAGCAGTTTGTCGTGGTTCAACTGGATGAAATCATAGTAATCCCCCCCGACTGACCGACCTTGTTGCACTTCACCATAGAGATCGATTCCGTCGATAGCGGGCAGAGCATGAGGCAGAAATTGGTTTTGCACGTGCGAGGCAATGCCAAGTTCCCAGTCAGTCATCTCCTTCTCGTTCCGAACAGTCAATTCATCCCTCACAAGTTTTACAAAAAGCCTTCGCGAGTATTGCGCAAGGTGCGATACAAGATAGACATACCCGCAGAGAATCAAGACTTTGGTCGCCTGACCGATATAGGTGACTTCATCGCTAAAAAGCTCGCGTCCATAGCCTCCCGCCACAATCATGATGGATTTCGACAAAACGAGATAGAATGTTAGCGCGAGGTAAAGTGCAACTGCAAGTGCCCCTGTAATCAGGGTCAGTTCCCGGTCATAACGGAACGCCGTCAGCGTAACCAGGGGAAAGACGATCAGGAAGACATAATTCTTTAGAGCGACCGATGGGATCTCAATTCTTGTATAGAGCAGGAGGAGGAGAAAGACCAGCGTGATATCGAGACATGAGGTAATGTACTTCATGACCGGCCGATAGGTCGATCGTCGTATCCGGAGATAGACGACAAACCCGTAGCTGTAGCCGACAACGAGCGCGCTGAAATTCAGGAGATTGGCTTTGAAGGACACTGACCATGCGTTCAGGAACGCAACGATCGTCAAAACAACAAGGAGGATCAGGCGGACGTGATTCGCGATTCTTTCGGCCCGCGCTTCCTCCCTTCCCAATGCTTGATCGATCCGCTCGGTTAGTTCTTGCATGGAAAAATCACTTTCCGGACCTTTGGCCCGGCTCGATTTCTGCTCAGAATACAATCACCCCAAAAAGCGACCCGAAAAGGATTACGCCGGGATTGCTTTGAGCCGGCGCCGCACCATTGATCCGATGAGGCCCCCAAGTAATCCGAATAGAATGGCCAGGAGACAGCCCACACCATGCCATACCTCCATTGCTATGATTGGTCCGACCACAAGTGTCAATGAAAGCCACCAGGGGATCCCGCCAAATGCGGCAGCAGCCGCAGTAACGACGACTGCAAGCGCGGTTATGCCGGCGTCATCCCACGTTGATCGTGAATCAACCCAGCCGATCACGATTCCCACAGCAAGTGTTATAACAATTTTAAGCTTTGGGTATTGAGCCAGTTGTTCATTCGCCCATTGAACCATTGAGCTCGTGTCCCTTTTGTGTGTTGATTCAATACGTAATCAGTTCATGGGATGGTGTCATCGCTCGGCAAATCGATGCCATCACAACGTCGAGAGCCACGAGATGCGCAGCCTGTTCATTTCTCCGTTTGTCCCCTCTCATTTGGTCTTTTTCTCCGGATCGAACATGAATGGGATCGCCGCCCAGACTTCCACCGGCTTCCCCTTAACCATGGCGGGTGAAAAGAACCACTGTAACGCGGCTGATATGGCCGGTTTGTTAAAAGCGACATCGTCGGATTGCACAACCTCTGCTTTCCTCACCTTGCCATTCTTACCAACAAGACATTTGACCCACACTTTACCTTTGAGTTTAGAAGCTCGGGCCTCGGTCGGATATTGAGGCTGAACTTGCTTCAGGGGAACCGGTTGTACATCGACTGGCACAAAGGTGGCCTCATCAGGTTTATACTTTGGCATTGATTTATCGAGCATCGTATCAACCGGGGCAATCTTTATATAATACTTGATGCTATCCAGAACATCTCCCGTCCGGATTTTGGACAACGAGTCAGTCAGATCCGGAGCCGGATTCTTCACGGGGTTCTGTCCCTTCGCAGCAGCAGTAAATAGTATTGGCACTACGATGAAAAATTCCAGAATGCCTTGATATCTCATACCATTCTCCTTTTAGGAGACTAACATGAAACCGCTTGTCCAATAGACTTCTGGCAGGTCTCCTCTCCTGTAAACCGACGTTGTATTCCCCTCAATCGTAAAATTGCACCTTCGCCTCGGGCGAGATCTCTGCGTACAGGTTGCCCGACACGCTATCGACGACCTGTGCCCGCGGCAAATAGCCACACACCTTGTTATACAACAGTAACTCTTTCATGAAACTTTGTATGAAAAAAGGAGATCTCGCTTTCCACACGCGACCTGAAACGAAGATGATCGTTCCGTATTCGTTCCGTTCGTATTTCTTTATTAATCCTTTATGCATCAGGCCGGGCAATGTATCGATGAGAAACCTGTTTGCAATTCTCATCTCATCATCGCTGAATTGACCAGGTGGGGGCGGCGAATCCTGTTTCAAGAATCGGCCGTAGTGTGCATCGAGAACTGCTCTGGTATCGGGACTGAAAACCTGCATGTAGATAAATCGGAGCGCGAGAATAACCAAAACCACTTTGAGCAGGTTAGCCAGCATCCGCAAATGTGGTGAAACCATTTCTATCCCCTCCTTAGCACTCTTCTTGCCGAAACATTAGTTTCAGTGAGAGAACACCGTTGGATTGTCTTTCTCCACCCAGCAATAAAACAATTCCAACCATATATTCAACACATATGTATTATAGTCACTCTCTGGAATATTTTGGCAGTTTTAGGATCCTTTTATCCCCGTTGGTTATCCTTAGCAGCTAGCTTTTTCACATCTTTCCCCAAAAAAAACGATTTTTGGGATCCGTCAGTCCCCGAAGGTACGGGGGACATCCCGATCGAAAGATACGATCAAGGGATCCATCCCTTTTCACGTGCGTTCAGGTCTCTTTTCGACGCTGAAATCGATCGAGCGAGAATTTCAGCAATGGAGGTGTTATAAATGTGGTCAACATGATAGTAACCACAAGTGCAGAAAAAATTGAATCATCAACGACATGCAAGCTCTTTCCGATGCTGGCAAAAATGAGCCCGACCTCACCGCGCGGGACCATCCCGACTCCAATGGTCAGGCGGTCTAATCCCTTTTCCACTACCGCCAAACCACAGACCTGCTTACCGAGAAAAGCCACAACCGTAAGTCCAAGCGCGATACCGAGAATCCCAAAACTGGCAAAGGATTCGAGCCGGACCTGAATCCCCATAAGCACAAAAAAGACGGGGACGAGAAGGGCTGTAACCGGCTGGAGGAGTTCGTGCATTGTTCTTTTTTCATTGAACTCTTTGAAGTGAACGTCTTCCAGAATTAATCCCGCTGCAAAGGCGCCGACAATTGTCGCCAGCCCGGCGAGGTTGGCCAGGGCCGAAAGGATAAAACAGAACAGAACCGCCGACACAATCATGACACCACGGGTATGCATTTTTGCCATCGATGAAAGGACGCGCGGGACAATCGTAGTACCGATGACTATTGCCCCTGCAAGAAAGCCGACAGCAATCACAGCGATTTTGACAATCGAACTTATGCTGAGAGGGCTGCCGGTCTCCGATGACACTACGATGCCGGAAACCACCGCCAGAATCAGTAAACCCAGGACGTCGTCGATAACTGCTGCACCAAGGATAATTTTTGCCTCAGGGAGATTGAGTTTGCCAAAGTCCTTAAAGACACGCGCCGTGATTCCAACGCTTGTTGCACACAGCGTTGCCCCCACGAACATATGAATATTGGAAAGCGACAGCGACGGAACGATCGCGAGAATGCCTGCCGGCACTTCACGGATAAACAGTGCGCTGATCCCATAGCCGAGGATAAACGGTGCGATAACACCGACGACCGCTACAAGCAAGGAGGAGAGCCCAACGCGCCGCATTTCGGCGACTGTGGATTCCAGACCAACTTCAAATAAAAGAAGAATCACTCCGATTCTTGCTATGCCATCAATCACAACTGCCCAGTGCACCGAAATCCTCTCCACCCTCAGCGGCTCGAAGAAATTCCAGTTTGAATTTATCAGAATCAGATTACCGAGAATCACACCTGCCACAAGCTCGCCCAGGACAGCGGGTTGCTTTATCCGTTCAAAGAGCTCACCGCCGAGCTTTGCGGCAAGCAAGATCATCGTGAATGAAAGCAAGACGGGAAGGATCGGGTCGATAGGCGAGCCGCTGCCGATGTTCTGCCCGCCTGGCTCTGATGTGCCGGGTTGCGCGAGGTGTGCTGCGGCGGTATTCAGCGAAGGCGCACAGAGCGCGCCTGCCATTATCAGGAGGACGAGAATGACTAGTCTTCCACGGCGTTCCATTGTTTTTGCCGGGTTATCCAATGCCGTGAATATACTCATATCCCTCAACTATGACAACCACACGAGATGA
>JAWOMQ010000127.1:0-7306 GCA_033852415.1 Bacteroidota bacterium | reverse complement strand
GAGCATATGGTCGATGTCATTCTCAGCAATACACACAAGGCGAAGGCAAAAATTATCGGCACGGATCCCTCAACCGATCTTGCCGTGATCAAGATTGACGGTCATGAGCTGCCAACTGCGTCGCTGGGGAATTCCGATAATCTGGAGATCGGCGAGTGGGTCCTTGCCATCGGGAATCCGCTGGGGCTCCAGGGAACCGTGACGGCGGGGATTATTAGCGCAGTGGGTCGGAATAACCTTGGGATCATCCATGACGACAAAGGATATGGTATTGAGGATTTTATCCAAACCGACGCTGCGATCAATCCCGGAAATAGCGGAGGACCCCTGGTGAATCTCAGAGGGGAAGTGATTGGTATTAATTCGGCGATCGCGACAACTAATGCGAGATATCAGGGATATGGTTTTGCAATCCCGATTAATCTTGCGCAGGCTGTTGCGGAAGATATCATCAAGCACGGGAAAGTTGTGCGTGGATACCTTGGTGTCACAATCGGCCCCATCGATGAGACAGCGGCTAGAGCTTTGAAAATGAAGGAACCCAGAGGGGTGTGGGTCCAAACGGTGGTGAAAGATGGTGCTGCCCTTGATGCCGGCATCAAAGCAGGTGATGTCATTCTCTCAATCGATGGCGTAACAATGAACTCACCGAGCGAGCTCCAAAGCTATATCGCCCGCAAACACCCCGGTGAGGTTGTCGCGCTGAAACTATATCGTGACGGCGAAACATTGAGTAAGGAAGTAAAACTCAGGGCGCGCGCCGAGGAGAAAATTGCATCGAATGAGAATGATAACGAATCCGATGACCAATCGTTGGCAGATCGTGACGTGACTCCGAAAACGTACTCTCTCGATAAGATTGGCATTTCAGTTCGCCCGTTAAGCAACGATGAAAAGAAGGAGTATGCTCTTGAAAACGGCGTCATCGTCTCGGATGTTGCGCGGTTCAGTGAAGCGTATAACAGGAGCATCACTAAAGGGGATGTTATCCTGGAGGCTGATCGTCAGAAAATCTCATCACCAAAACAACTCGTGTCGATTGTCGACGGACACAAATCAGGGGACGCGCTTCTCTTGCGCGTGAAGAGAGAAAGCGGCCAGATGGCGTACATCGCGGTTCAGATTCCGAATTCGTGAACGATGCATCAAAGGTCGCCTTCTGCTTGGATTAATTCCCGGCGGGAGGAGGCCTTTTCCATTTTCAGGGGGGAATGTCAGAATTTTCGTGCTTCTATGTTCGGGCCCGCGCAATCGAAGCGCTGTTGGAAATTATTCTGACTGTGCAACGATAAGTAGATCCGGGTCTGCCCTGTATTTCTCAAAATCGAGAGCCGTAGAGAGATAGGGTATGTCGTACTCGGGATTGACGGCTTTTGCTTTCCTGAAAAAATCGATCATTCCTTTCTTACGTTCAAGAATAGCGTAGGTGCGGGCGGCTTTGATCAGAACATCGTCGTTGGTTGAATCCACTGCAATTGCCTTTTGAAGCGACGCCAGCGCATCAGCTGCATTACCGAGTTTGGCCTCGAAAAGCCCAAGGTTGGCAAAGTTCACACTGACTGACGGGTTCTGCCGTATCTTGAGTTTCGAAACTCTGGCGCCATTCTCAAAAACCTTCCTTGCTGCATCACGCCTCCCTTGTAATATATTGGCAACTCCATATACATAGAGGATTTGCTGATTGTCTGGGAGTATCCTGATTGCATTTCCAAGGATCGAATCAGCGGTCGCTATTTTACCTGTCACAAACAGGACGGATGCAAGAGACTCGTAAGCCTGGGCCGAGGTCGGGTCTTTTTGGAGAGAGGCCGTATAGTAAAACACCGCACTGTCGTATCTTCCCATTCGTTCGAATGCATACGCGATGTTTACGATTGGTCTCGGATCCGACGGGTTGAGATGCATAGCCTGTTTGAACGTCTTGATCGCCTCGGGATAATCCCGGAGCATCTGGGCATACGCTACTCCCAGATTCGAAAGATAGAGCGAGTTCTCCGGATCGAGCTCTTCAAGTTTCTTCAGAAGCGGGACCGCTTTTCCGGGCTCGCCGAGCCTGTACATGTAGGTAAATGCGGCCTCTGTCAGTGCAAAGGCGTTGTTATTGTCGCGGTCGATAGCATGGCGTAATATCGACAGACCTTCTTTTACGTGTCCGTGTTCGCAGGCAATGGCTCCCAGGATGGCCTCCGCTTGCGCATTCGTCGGGTCAAGTGCTTGTGCTTTTCTACAAAGCGCTTCAGCACCGTTGATCATCTCTTCGGACTTATCCCACCCCTGCACGTAGCTCGCGAATTTAGTCGTCGCAAGGTCGAGAAGAGCCGGAATGTACGTAGAGTCTCGTTGTACCACTTCTGAGAAGTACTCGTGCGCGAGGAGAGCCCCCTCTTTCTTTGCCTGCGCTGCGTAAAAGATTCCCTGAAGATACAGTTCATAAACATCCGGATTAATTGACCTCGATGGCACTTTAGTGGAAGGAGTGAAACCTAATTTCGAACAAACCTCGTTTATGATGCCGGCCTTTGTCGTAAGGATATCCTTCCGGAGAGCGTCATATCTATTGTCCCAAATATCCTGATCGCGGTCCGCGTCATACAGCGACAGGTGAAGTTTCAGACTGGCGCGTAACAACTGCAGTTCGCCATGAATAATGTATTTTGCCCCGAGAGCCGCTGCTGCACTCTTGACATTGACGTCAGGACCTGCATATAACGATGAACTCACACTCGAGATGACAAGCACGTGGGGAAGCCTTGAGAGCTCCTGACGTATGTCGTCGGTCAACCCGTCGGCATAGTACTGTTGTTCCGGCTCTCCGCGATTGATCAGAGGGAGGATAGCAAGGGAATGGCTTTCCACAGATGAGCCGGAATCCCCGATGGTGTGTTTCTCATGCAAATACCCAAGCATAACTGCAATCAGGAGAACACACGCAGAACCGATCAGGGTCAGTTTCTTCTTGTCAATCCGCTTGACCGGCGAAATTCCTTCCTTGGTCTCCGATAACGATTGAAAGGCTGTTGCAGATGTTGCGGAGTGAGCAGGCGAAAAGAGAGCAACAATTTCCTCCATCCGCTGAACGCGTTTCCCAGGGTCCTTTTCGAGACAGTTGGAAATGATGTGTGAGAGACCGGCGGGTACGTCGTCGCGATACTGCGAGAGAGATGTGGGGGATTCATTTGCGATTGAATACATGAGCGCGGTTTCGAATTCACCCCGAAATGGATGTTTACCCGCCAGCATTTCAAACAGGATCACCCCGAACGCCCAAATATCGCTCCGCGCGTCCACCTCCTCACCTCTGAGCTGCTCAGGGGACATATACGCAACCGTCCCAACACTGGTTCCCGATCGGGTCAGTTGCGCACTCCATGCAAACTTCGCGAGCCCGAAGTCGATGATCTTTACAATACCGTCCGATGTGATGAGAATGTTCGCGGGTTTTAAATCCCGATGGATGACCCCCGCAGAGTGCGCTCGTCTCATCCCCTGGGCAATCTGCTTTCCGATATCGATGGCAGTCTCGAGCGGAAGAGGTCCCTTCTGAATCAGTTGCTTGAGAGTTTCTCCCTCATAGTAAGCCATTGCGATGAAAAGATCGCCTTCAGGCGTTTCGTCAATTTCGTAAATGGCGCCAATGTTGGGATGGTCCATTGCCGAAGCCGCCCGCGCCTCCTGGAGGAAGCGCGTCTTCTGATCCTCGTCAGCTCCCAACTCGAAAGGGAGCATCTTTATGGCAACTGACCGGTTCAGTTTGGTGTCCTCGGCACGGTACACTACACCCATGCCCCCCTGGCCGAGTTTTTCAACTATTTGGTATTGGGATATGGTTTTGCCGATCATGTACTCCCCGTCGGACGATGTTCCAGGGCTCTCGTTGATTGGCGGAAACGTGAGCCCACAGATAATAACTAAATTCAAGAACAACAGCAACATACGCTGTGGAAATGCGGTTCCGCCTTTTGTGAGCAATGGAATTTCTTCGGCAGGAGCGCGGCCGCTGAATTCCGGCATCCATGGTATCACTTGCTTCTCAAACCTCAAATGGGTAGATTCTCCCCATTCCATCCACATTTCCAAGAGGAATAACCCATATGAACCTCTGTCGCGTGTCGGCGCTTGTCACAATCTTCCTTGCGAATTCTATGATTGCCCAAATCGATGTGAAGTTCGAACAGTATAAACTCGAGAATGGCCTGAATGTTATCTTCCATGAGGATCATTCTGTGCCCGTTACAGCGGTCACTGTCATGTATCATGTCGGTTCAAAAAACGAAAAATTGAAACGCACCGGTTTTGCCCATTTGTTTGAGCATATGATGTTTAAAGGTTCAGAACACGTCGCTGATGGAGAACATTTCAAACTCTTACAGGAGGTAGGAGCTAATATCAACGGCTTTACAACCGAGGATGGCACGACATATTTTGAAGTCGTACCCAGCAACCAGCTCGAGCTTGCACTTTATCTTGAATCCGACCGGATGGGTTTCTTGCTTTCCGCTCTCACTCAATCAAAACTTGATAACCAACGGGATGTCGTGAAGAATGAGCGGCGGCAGCGTGTGGATAACGTGCCATATGGGACCGCCGACGAAAAAATTGCAAAAGCTCTTTATCCGCCGACCCACCCCTACAGCTGGCCGGTGATCGGTTATATGGAAGATCTCAGCGCAGCCTCTCTCGATGACGTCAAAGACTTTTTCAGGACCTATTATGCCCCCAACAATGCGTGCCTCGTTCTCTCTGGGAATTTCCAACCTGATGAGGCCAGGCCATTGGTGGAAAAGTACTTTGGCGAGATACCGAGAGGGAAAGATATCGAACGTCCACCCCGTGCAGGCGCCAAACTGATGGAGACGAAACGGATGGTGTTTGAGGACAAGGTTCAGCTTCCTCGTTTGTATCTCACCTGGCCGACAGTGCCGAACTACACCAGGATGGGGGCAGTTCTTGAGGTCCTTGCGCATATCCTCACGCGGGGGAAGACATCCAGACTCTACAAAGCCCTTGTTTATGATAAACAGATCGCACAATCTGTTTTCGCTTCAGAAGATGGATTTGAAATTGCGGGGGATTTTCAGATTCAGGCAACCGCAAAGCCGGACAAAGGGCTCGCACAAATCGAGAATGTCATCGATTCGATTCTGAATGATATAAATAAACATGGTGTCACGCAGGATGAGATCGCTAAGGCAATTACTGCAGAGGAGGTGAGAGTGATCAACAGCGCCGCGACGGAGCTTGGCAAAGCGATTTCCCTTGCCTCGTATTACTCATATACAGGTGATCCCCAGAACTACAATCACCAGCTTGATCTCTATGAGGGGATTTCGCAGGACGAAATTCTCTCCGTTGTCAGGAAGTTTCTTGCAGGTCCGAAAATTGTCCTCAGTGTCGTACCTGTGGGGCGGCAAGACCTTGCCTCGCAGAAAGGAGAATAGCCATGAATTCTTTTCGAAGGAACACTATGATAATAATGGTTGGATTTGCGCTCCTTGCCGGGACGGTTTTCGCGGGTGATCAGCTCGATCGGACAAAACGGCCGCAGGGTAAACCGGCTCCGGAGATTCACCTACCCCAAATTCAGAAAGCGACCCTGAAGAACGGTTTGCAGGTGTGGTTGGTGGAGAACCATAAACTCCCGATTGTCGCAGCGAATCTCGTCATCCAGGCAGGTTCCGATCATGACCCCGTCTCGATGCCCGGACTTGCGAATATGACCGCCGCAATGATCGATGAAGGAACAAAGTCCCGGACGACCATGCAGATCGCGGACCAGTTGGAAGCCCTTGGCGCAACCCTGAACGCTAATGCCAATGCCGATGGCTCCTTCATTTCGCTTTCCACCTTGTCCAAAAATCTCGGCCGGGCCCTGGATATATATTGTGATGTGGTCTGCAACTCGATCTTTCCCGAGAAGGAATTCGAACGGCTGCGAAAGCAACGCCTCACGACGTTGGTCCAGCAGCACGACCAACCACCGGCGATTGCTTCGAACGCATTTAATTACATCCTCTATGGGCCGGATCATCCGTACGGTAACAATCAAAATGGCACGGAGACTTCACTCAATGCCATGACCGTTGGCGACCTTCGAACCTTCTACCAATCGAATTATGTCCCGAATAATGCAACACTCGTAGTCGTTGGAGACGCAAAACTTGACGAGATCACTGCGCTGCTTGAGAAGGGCCTTGCGGATTGGCATTCATCGGCGATCACTCCATTTGTTGTGCCTCAGCCACCACCCCCGTCTGCGAGGAAGGTATACCTGATTGACAAACCCGGGGCACCTCAATCGGAGGTGAGGATTGGCTATCCGGCCCTTGCGCGAAGCACGCCCGATTTCTTTCCTGTGATCGTCATGAATCGCATGCTCGGCGGCCAGTTCACAAGTCGCATCAATCTAAATCTGCGGGAGCGGCACGGTTACACCTACGGTGCCACCTCGAGCTTCAGGTTCCTTAAAGGGGTCGGCCCCTTTATAGCCGGCGGGGGAATTGTGACGGAAAAAACGGATAGTGCACTAATCGAATTTCTCCACGAAATCGATCTCATGCGGGCAAAGGGGATGACTGCAGAAGAACTCGCCTATGCCAAAACCGGCACGATCGGGAATTTTGCGCTGACATTTGAGACGCCGGAACAGGTGGCTGGTGCTCTCCAAAACATCGTCCTCTATGGTTTACCCGAGGACTACTATTCGACCTATCTTCAAAAGATTGATGCCGTCACACTGGGCGAAATACAGCGTGTTGCGTCAAAATACCTTGATACTTCAACAATGTCGGTTGTCGTCGTTGGAGACTTGTCTAAGATCAAAGACCGCATCGCCGCGCTGAATCTTGGGGAGATAGTCCTCTGCAACCTCGATGGAAAGAAGCTTCGATGATGCCCCTGATGGTGATGTGTAGATATGGGATCTTGACAAATACCTAAAAATTGCTATATTTTGAGGAAATAGAATCAGCACAAAATTTCGTTGAAAAGGAGGTGTTGAAGTCTTCAGTTCACAATACGTTTCAGATTCGACTGGACGGATGAGCAGTAAAGTGCTCATTCTGAATCAGAATTATGAACCAATGAGTGTGTGTAACGTCAAGAAGGCGATTATTCTACTCTTTCTGGGAAAAGCGGAACTGATCGAAGCGCATCACGGGAAACAGATCCGATCTGTATCGATGTCGATGCCGTTCCCGAGTATAGTCCGGCTGGGTATCTATGTCCGTGTTCCCTATAAGAAGATTATTCTTTCGAGAAAGAACATCCTGAGGAGGGATGGACACAGGTGCCAGTATTGTGGTCGAAC
>JAWOMQ010000132.1:0-5734 GCA_033852415.1 Bacteroidota bacterium | reverse complement strand
AGCGCTTTAAGCGATCGCGATATCATGGAAATTTCTCTCTCGCGGGACTCGGAGTTTTTCGGTCCCTGGACAAGCTGGAGGTAATCCACAACGATCAGACCGATATCGTGCTCGGCTTTCAATCGTCTGGCTTTGGCACGCAATTCAAGAATACCGAGCGAGGGGGTATCATCGATAAAGATTTTCGCCTCGGCAAGTTTTCCCACGTTTCGGCTAAGGTTTTTCCAGCTCTCTTCCGGCAATTTTCCAGTACGCAGTGCGTGGGCATCGACCTTGGCGACGGCAGCAAGCATACGGACGATCAGCTGCTGTTCCGACATTTCAAGACTGAACATTGCCACACCGGTCTTCTTCTCACGGTCCAGAGCTGCATTCCGGGCGATGGACAATGCAAGCGCAGTTTTCCCCTGGCTCGGTCTTCCTGCAATGATAATGAGATCAGACTTTTGGAATCCGCCGGTCATTTCGTCCAGTTTATCGAAGCCGCTCGGCACACCCGTGATCCCTCCGTGCTTGCCGTGAATTTCCTGCAGCATTTCAAACGTCTCGTGTAAAGCGCGGTTGATGGGGGTGAAAGTTCTTTTCAGACGGCGCTCGGATATCTGGAAGATTGTCGCTTCAGCAGCATCAAGGAGGTCAAGGGCATCCTCGGTCTCGCTGTACGCCCGTGCGGCAATTTCCGAAGTCGATGAAATGAGACTTCTCATTAACGCCTTTCCAGGACGATGCGTGCATGATATTCTACGTTAGCCCCAGATGTTACGTTCATGGTTAGCTCGGTAATCGCAACAGGATCCTCAACGGGGTTGAGCTCACCGCGGCGGCGCAATTCTTCTATAATCGTGACGGCATCAATCGGTTCAGATTTTTCGAAGAGCGAAAGCATTGCCTGGAAGAACCGTTGGTGAGTCGGATCATAAAAACTCGATACGTCAAGAATATCGAGGACCTTTGGGGCCGCCTCTTTGTCGATCAACATTGCCCCAAGGACGGCTTTCTCAACATCCATCGCCTGAGGCGGGACATGAGCCCTGCTCTGCGGAGTACCGGACTGATCCGTGATTGGTTGTGCAGCCATTTTACAGTGTTACCGTTTCATCGTATAATTTCTTAAACATCTTCATATCCTCCCATGCGGGACGCTTCCAGTTCGGATTGCGGAGGAGTGCGGCCGGGTGGTATGTCACCATAAGTTTAGCTCCACGGAAGTCGTGGAATTTCCCACGCAACGTGGCGAGGCTGTCGTTGGTAGAGAGGAGCCACTGTGCAGAAATTCGTCCGAGGCAGATAATGAATTTCGGTTTGATCAGGTCGATCTGCTTCAATAAGTACGGAGAACACGTTTCCATCTCGGTGGGAAGAGGGTCCCGGTTGTTGGGCGGACGGCATTTGAGAATGTTACAAATATACACATCTTCACGTTTCATACCGACTGCTTCAATAATTTTATTGAGGAGCTGCCCTGCACGCCCTACAAACGGTTCACCCTGCGCATCTTCGTCGGCTCCCGGCGCTTCTCCGATAAACATTACGGGGCTCGCCGGATTTCCTACGCCAAACACGAAGTTCGTACGGGTCTGCCCGAGGGGACATTTCAAGCAATCGCAAATTTGTTTATTCAAATCGGTAAGCGACTCCGACGAAACCCAGGCTTCATCAGGAAATTCAGGCATCCACTTTGCGGCATGTCCGCCGTGAGCAGATCCTTTCTTCCCCTCAACAACAATATTTCCGAACAAATCTTCCTGCTGCATAAGATATCTCTGCGCCTGATTGAGTATGTCGAGCAACTCGTCTCCCATTGGGGAATAAATGTGCGTTGAGGTCTCTGAAAGTTGTATCCTGGAAAACAGTGAGGGCGTTCGAGAACGCATCCTTAAAATAAAACATCTAAAGGAGTTTTACAACTCGGTCCAAGATATGGTTTGCTACGTCGATTTTCGCCATTCGGGCCAACTTTTCAATGTTACCCCTCTTCGACAGAATTGTTACAACGTTTGTATCTGCGCCGAAGCCGGCACCTTCGACCAATGGATTATTGCACACGATGAGGTCGAGGTTCTTCTCCCTGAGCTTCTTCCGTGCAGCCTGAATCTCGTTATGCGTTTCCAGGGCAAATCCGACCAACTTTGTGTTTCCTTTGCGCCGGCCAAGTTCGGCCAGAATATCATCGGTTTGAGAGAGATTGATCGTCAACCGATTCTCATTATGCTCTCTCTTTGTAATCTTTTTCTTATAAGTTTCTGCCGGTGTAAAGTCCGCAACAGCAGCAGCCATGATGATCGCGTCTTTTCCATTCTTGTATCTCATGACCGACTGGTACATGTCACGCGAAGATTCCACATCAACCCTGGTAACATGGCGGGGAGTCGGGAGCGAAACAGGACCTGTGATCAGCGTAACGGCGGCTCCACGCTGGGCAGCGGCAGTCGCAAGGGCAAAACCCATTTTTCCCGAAGACCGGTTACCGATAAAACGAACGGGGTCGATCGCTTCATACGTCGGTCCGGCTGTAACGAGAATCTTCTTCTTGAGCAGATCCTTTCGCGCACCCGTGGCAACACCGCTAACCGCCTGCAGAAGAGCTTGAATTTCCGGGAGACGACCTGTCCCTTTCAGCCCACTTGCCAATTCTCCTTCCTCCGGCTCAAGGACGATATAACCAAGCTCCCTGAGTTTCAGAATATTTGATTGAGTGAGGGGATGATTCCACATGTCGACATCCATCGAAGGGGATACAATAATCGGGCAGGATGCAGCCAAGGCGAGTGTCGTTACCGCGCTTTCGGCTTCGCCGTGAGCAAGTCTTGCAACGGTATTTGCGGTCGCGGGAGCAATAAGCATCATATCTGCCCAGCGACTCCAGTCGATATGCCAGGTTCCGCGTGTGATTGTTTCAGATGAGGAAGCCGGGAACATCCCGGCTGCAACATCGTGGCTGGAAAGCGTGGAGAGGGTTAAGGGTGTGACAAATTCCTTCGCCGATTCGGTCATAACGACCCGGACATCCGCGCCATTTTTCTTAAGTTCCCGGATGAGAAGCGGAATCTTATAGGCCGCGATTCCTCCCGTGACCCCGATGAGTATGTGTTTATTCTTCAACATGGGTCATACGCGGAGAACCTCAGGCAGCCGGAGGGGGTGTTGGGGGTTCTTCTTCTTTGTAGCGGTATGTGAGTTTATCGAACAACAATTCATTCACTGCGGTTTCCGTCGGCTTTGGGCGGTGCTCAAATTCCTGAGCAATGAGTATCTGGTCGGGGTTTGTTTGCGGCTGTTCGGTTTCTTCTTCCGGTTCAAAAATACGCGACTGCAGCATTTCGATGCGTTGGTTAAATTCTATCTTCATCTCTTCGTTAATCTGCCGCGCCCGTTTCAAGAGAATCACGATCGCCTCATAGACATTCTCTGCTTTGTTTCCAAGCTGTTCGAGATCGAGTGGTTTTACTGCCATTGATTGTTCCTGTTTATTTGATTGAAAATAATTGTTTGCCTATTCGATATTCTGGAGCTGTTCCCGTATTTTCTCGAGCTCTTCTTTGATCGCCACGACCTTGTGAGCGATACCGGCATGGTTGGCCTTCGCACCGATTGTATTGGCTTCCCGATTCATCTCCTGAATCAGGAAATTCAGTTTCCTTCCGGCGGCGGGTTCACGATCCATTGCGTCGAGAAAGAATTTGTTGTGGCTCCGGAACCGCACGCATTCTTCTGTAATGTCGAGCCGGTCTGCGTAGATCGTCAGCTCCTGCTCCAGGCGTTGTTCATCGACATTGACCGTCCTGGCAAGAAGTTCTTTTAACCTCTCTTCCAAGCGCTGACGTTCCAGAGGGACCCTGTCAACTGCGAGGCGGTCAACCTCATCGATCATCGCATTAATGGCCCGAACCCGTTGCCTGAGATCCTTTGTCAACTCTGCTCCTTCTTTCAGCCGCATCTTTGCAGTTTCCTCCACCGCAATCAAGGTTGCCTTCTGAACGAGCCCCCATTCTTTCTCATCGCCGACTTCGAAGTCATCCACTTCCAGGATTTCTGGAAACTTGAGAAGATGGTCAAGGGTGATTTCCCCGCCGACCCGTGCTTCTTGCTGCAGGGTTGCGAGCAAATCTCTGTACGCCTTTGCAGTCGAGGCATTGATTTTCAGGGGGATGTCAGTGGTGTTGCCATGGCTGATTGTGACAGCCAGGTTAATTTTACCCCGCACGAATTTCGTGCGGACAAGCTCCTTGAGTTCATTTTCGCGCAGGGCAATTGTTCGCGGGAGGCGCATTGAGAACTCAAGGTAACGGCTGTTCACGGTTTTGATTTCGGTCGAGACAGTAACCCGCTCCCCCGTGGCTTCGCCACGGCCATATCCTGTCATGCTTGAAATCATTGAATTTTTGTGCTTTTCCCTGAAAAACCTATATTAAGGTACAAAATTACACGCTGCAGGTCAAGGGAAACCTTTTTACAACTTGTACACACGTTTTCAACACCCGGTTCCCATGAAGCCAGGGCGTAAAAATAGTTAACAAATCGCGCCAACCACAGGTCATGGCAATCGGGTTCGTTTCCCCTTTTGCCCTGGTGGTCCGGACCGGGAATTCACCAGCCCAACACTCACCTGCGAGGGCCAATGTCGACTCAGAACATGCTTACAAACTTCTTCACTCTCCGGGCTCTTTCCCGGGAACTGGAGAATCAGTTTCGTGGACAACAAATTAATGAAATCTTTTCCCAGAGCAGAAACGAGCTGGTGATTGCTTTTGACGGGGGGAGCGAATGGGCCATTGTTGTTTCAATTGATCCGGGGATGAATCACGCGTGCAGGCGCGAGCATTTTACCCGCGCGAGAAAGAATACGGTCGATCTCTTCCCCTCCATTACAGGAGAACGCATCAGGACGATTAATGTCATTTTGTACGAACGGATCATATGCATCTCGCTCTCCAATTCGACTGATCTTCTCTTGCAACTCTATAACACGGCCGCGAGCAACATCTTTCTCATTAATAGTGAACGACAGGTTATCGAAAGTTTTAAACGGAACGATCAGTTGCGGAATACAAACCTTCCCGCTAGCCCACAGCGGTTTGATGGACGCATCCTCCATGACGAGGTGTTGTTTGAAACATCGTTAGGAGAGCAGGCAGAACTTTCCACGCTGAGCCGTCTGAGGGAGATGGTACCTATCCTCGGTTCACTCTACGCACAAGAAATCTGCTCGCGGGCCTCAATTGATCCCCTCACCCCGACGGGCAAACTTCCATTTTCCAGCCGGCAAAAACTCTGGGCGGAATTCTCGGATTTTTTGCAGTCACTTGACCATCCTCAGCCAATCATCTATGATACCCCGGGGGGGCTTCTCCTCTCTTGCCTGCCCCTGCACCATCTCGAGAAGATGCCGGCACAGGAATTTCCACTCATCCTTGATGCAGTCGCCACGCTGATTACTTCAACCCGCCGGAAAAAGGATTATCTCGGTGTACGTGAGAATCTCCAAACCGGTTTGACAAAGATTCTCAACCAAACGAAGCGTGGGTTAGCTTTTGCGAAAGCTGAGACATCACCCCATGACCGTGCGGATGATTATGAGCGTCGCGGCAAGTTGGTTCTCGCGAACATTCACCTCCTCAGGAAAGGATTGAAGGAAGCAGTGCTTCCGGATATGTATGGCAACGGAGATTCAATCCGGATCAAGCTCAATCCAAAATTGTCGCTTCCACAAAACGCAGAACATTATTTTCGGCTC
>JAWOMQ010000211.1:0-6833 GCA_033852415.1 Bacteroidota bacterium | reverse complement strand
CAACTCCAATTTGTTTATCTGCAGAAAAATTCATTAATTAACAATCATTCTCATTCGTTCAGTGACATCGGAAAGAAGATCATGGCGGACGCCCCGGCAGTTACACCTGTAAAACCAGCTCCTCAGCGGAAAAAACGCCCCAGAGAACTTGCAGTCATTAATCAGTCTGGATGCACAGGATGCGAAGTCTGTCTGGAGGTTTGTCCTGTGGATTGCATGTATGTTGTGGCAGGGCCTGAGTATGACGTCCACAAGAAACTCGTCGAGATCGACCTGGATGTGTGCATCGGATGCAAGCTGTGCGTAAAGTATTGTCCATGGGAAACGATTGAAATGATCAACACCGATCAGGCGGGCGTGGTCGCGAAGGATTGGACACTCCGATCTGTATTACACGACAAGGATTGGATGAAGGACGCGGGTGCAGAGGCAGGGGCCTTTTTCCCAACTGCATTCTATGGTTCCAAGCCCGAAGGCGTCTGAATCAATCAATTGGCACAAGATCGGTTGCATAAGCCGCGCTCCTCAATCGTCGCTGCGTGTGAGACCTTCCATCGATATCAGTTCAGACCGGCGTAGCAGGATGAGTGGAACATTTCCAACGCCGAGCCGCGTCCGATTGCTGAAGTAGCTCAGCTGGTAGAGCAGCGGTTTCGTAAACCGCAGGTCGTCGGTTCAAATCCGACCTTCAGCTCAAGTGGTTCGTAAACCGCAGGTCGTCGGTTCTCCCGAAGGTCACAACGTGATGCCTTCGGCAGACCCCGTTCGGAAAATCCGACCTTCAACTCATGTGGCATTGCGACGATCACCAGGAGGTTCCTCGCCGCGAGCGCTCCGACAGAATTTTCCGGCGAAGCCATATCCAGGAAATTTGCACGCCGCCTCGATGGTTTAACTATTCATTCCTGTCCTAGTGTCGAGTAGCAGAGATAACGTGGTAAGGTTTGACCTTAAATATGGTGGTAATTCCCCGGAAATTCTGAGTTCTTGACCGCCGGATTATTCAACATACTTAGCGATCGTGTCCCAGAAGTAAGCTTAGTGACTTGATGCAGAAAAGCAGTTACGCTGCTGCGGGGAACCGGAATTCTGGCCGAGACCATGGTCAAAATATTTTTGGATCGAGACGCAGAAATTTGTCGGACAGGATTTTTATTTAATGGACACATCTTCTCCATACGATCTTATCATCATTGGCGCAGGTCCCGCAGGACTGTCGTGTGCCATCGAGGCGCTGAAAGCCGGATTGCGGTATCTTGTCCTCGATAAAGGCGGGATCGCTGACAGCATTCAGCATTTCCAGCGCGATATGTTCTTCTTCTCGACTCCAGAGTTGCTGGAAATCGGCGGAGTACCCTTCGTTGTCCCAACCACGCGGCCAACGTCGCTCGATTGCGTTAACTACTACCGTGCTGTCGTGCAACATTATCAGCTCCATTGCAGTTTCTACCAGCACGTGCGTGCGGTTGAGCGAACCGATGAAGCTTTTGTCGTCCGTACCCAACAAGGGAACCGATATTCGGCCCGGTTCGTCGTAATTGCCACAGGATACTATGACACGCCGAACACGCTAGGCATCCCCGGGGAAGAGCGCCCTCACGTTTCACATTACTACCGGGATCCGCTTCCGTATTTCGGGCAGGATGTGCTGATCGTCGGCGGGAAAAATTCAGCGGTCGAAGCAGCCCTCGATCTCTGGCGCCATGGGGCACGGGTCACCGTCGTACATCGGGGTGAGAAGCTCAGTTCCGGTGTGAAATATTGGATCCTTCCTGATTTCGAGAACCGTGTCGCGGGTGGTTCCATTGCGCTCCTTCTTGAGTCGCGTGTAATGGAATTCTTACCTGGCGCTGCCGTTTTGGAACGCGCCAAAGGCAATCGTGTCGAGGTCAAATCTGATTTTGTGTTCGTTCTCATCGGTTATCGGCCGGATGTCTCATTTCTCCGATCCTTGGGAATTAAAGTAGACGACGATACTCTTGCGCCGTCGTTCAATGAATCGAACATGGAAACCAATATCTCCGGCATGTTCGTGGCGGGGGGAATGGTCGGAGGAAAGTTTAATAATAAGGTCTTTATCGAAAACGGGAGGGAGCATTCAAAGAAAATCATACCCGCAATTCTGAATAGGGTATAATCTCACCTGAAGTCTTCGCGATTCCCACCGCACAATCGACAACCGATCTTATGGTGGAATGACAGATCATGCCAAGTGCGGCAAAACCTGCTTGATTTACGTAATTGAAATGTCTATATTAACACTCGGAAATTTGTGCAAATAGGGCGGAACTGTTCCGCCGCGCCTTGCTGGAAGCGAAACCGTACATTCAGAACGTCCAAAACTGTCAATTTGTGAAGGGCGGTTTCTGAATTCTTCGAAGGAAAGAAGGTTTGATGTTCAGCGGGGGTGGATACGGCCTGTTCACATTAATGAATAGCTAAACAGACGCAATGAAGTGTGACGGCATTCAACATAGGGAGATAAGGTTCAGAGGATATCCTCGCCAAGATTCCACCAGGTTCTACCCGAAAGGCTTGCCTCATGGTGGCGCACCCCGGCACATGCTCGATGAAATCCGGAGAGCTGGCAGAACGGCTAATGCACCGGTCTTGAAAACCGGCGTCCCGCAAGGGACGTGGGGGTTCGAATCCCTCGCTCTCCGCTCCTCAATACCTCTCCTTGACAGTGGATCCCGGGATGTCACCACTTTCCCGGCAGAACTTTTCTCCCGACCTGCTAATTTTGTGAGGCAAATGTGAAGGACGACACACGCCGACATCTTTCGCTTCTGATTCTCAACGAACTCGCTGAAAAGATCAAGGGGAACGAACTCCTTGCCCGTCGGCTTGAGATGTTTACTGATCTCCCGGTCGACAAGGTCGCGCAAGCTATCATCAATCAATTCGAGTACCTGCTCTCCAGCGATTTGCGTGAATTGATAATCCATCTCATCGAACAGGATATCGCATTTGAGCAGTCACAAAGCATTATCCCGCCCGATGTTCATTCTTTTGGTCCTGAAGAACGATCAGAAGATGTGAAATTGGAATTGCCCCCGCTACCGGAAGAGAAGACGGAAACTGCCCCGGAGATTGCTGCCGGCCGGATCGAGGAAACTGTTTCCCCACCCTCGCCTCCCGAGGAGGTCCCGGTCGTCGATTCGGATACGGAATCAATCATGGAGCACTTTGCCGTGCGTGAAGCTTTCCCGACCGAAGCAATTGATAGTGCACCGGCTCCGGACGAGTGGCTCTATCTGTACGGATTCAGCTATGCACCCGACAGCTCCGGCAAGGGCGAGATCTCGAAACGGATTCGCGTTGGAGGGCCAGAGCGACCGTCGGAAATACTCATTATGGATTATGGAGATCTCCGGATATTCCTTCGGGTGCTCCCGAAGGAACAGTACGCGCTCGATAAGTCCGGGAAGCCGACGCTGACAGCACAAAAGAGTTCCCAGATGAAACTGGAACATGAGCGCGTGCTCAATCTGCTGCGCAGCGAAGATGTCCTCGTCCCGGTTCCGTTCTGGTCGATCATTCACGGACATGAGGGAACACTCGGATCTGTCGAGAGGAAATACGTCGACATGCTTCGCGCGCTCATCGATGTCCACGATGCCGTCGACTGGGATGTGGACGTCATGGCGTTTGATGATATAATTATGCAACTCCCGTCGATGGCCGATACCGGACAGGATCGCGTCGCTACACGTTCGTCCCGCCATCCCGGCGGAAGAAGCGGGGTTGATGTCAGAAAAATGGAGAAAATCATCTTCCGGGAAAAAGCACTTGCCCAGGAGATTCATAATGAATTGATCCTTCTTGCAGGCAAGAATAAAGTAGACTACATGGTCCGGCTCGACAGCGCGATCATGGGGGACTGGAAGTCGATCCTTTCGGCGCGGTATCATATAGGGAAGGAAAAACGCCGCACCTTCTGCCAAACCATCGTTGCGCTCCAGAATAAACACCAGGAGTACCAACTGATGTTCAAGGTCACAAACCCGATCTCGCGTTTCTCATTTCTCGATTAATCCCCGTGTCCGCGCTCGATACATTCAGATGGTATGCTGATGAAATAATGAAGAAGCCGAGCACCGAGCTGCAGCGCCTGATCGCCGAACGCCGCCAATATTTCTTCATGCTCCGCAGCGAAGATGAGCGCCAGAGGTTCGTGGAAGGCTTTATCGCAGAAATGAAACAGCGCCTTGTGAGCAAAAAGCAATAAAGCGCTCGATCCGTTCCGCTCCAGAATGTGAGCGGTTGCGGCGCTCATTTCCTCAACTTCTCCCTGATTCGAATGGTCCTCCTCAACGTCCAGATCATGCCTCGGAGCATCTGAGTGTCCGACAAAATTCCGATCAGTGAACCACGGGAGAATCTCCCCCATCATTCCCCCACGCTCACCACGTTTCTGCTCCCCCTCGCATACGCGAGCCTCCTCATCGTTGCAATCTTCATCAGTATTAACCAGATCACCGATGATGACGTCTATTGGCATCTGGCAACAGGCCGCTACATTGTCCAGCATCATTCAGTCCCTGACCGGGATGTGTTCGGTTTCGTCACACAAGGTGACCGGTGGATACCGTTTGAATGGGGATGGGACGTCCTCTCCTATGCGATGTACTCGATTGGCAGCAGTTATGGTTCTCTCCAGCTGCTTGTCGTTCTGTTCGTTCTCTTGATTGTAGGATTCGAACTCGACATTTTACGCCGCCTTTCGGTGGGCCCGCTGGGGCGGATCATCTCAATTCTTTTCCTCCTGTTTACATGCCTCATAGAAATGCAGGTCCGGCCTTATCTGGTTACGACAGCCGGGCTGGTTGTCGTCCTCTGGTTTCTCATTCGTCATCGAATCGAGGGAGGCTCTTCGCGGCTGATTTATTTTCTCCCACTGGTCTTTCTTATTTGGACGAATATGCATCCGGGTGTCCTCGCGGGAATGGCCCTCACCGGATTATTTCTGATCGAGGAAGTGCTGGAGTTTGTCTTGAGGGAGACAAAATGGAAGGCGAACCGCCCTGTCTCCGTTCCGTCGGTCATTCGTCTTCTGATTGTATTTACCCTGAGTGGGGGAGCGTTGCTCATCAATCCACATGGTCTGGAGACGTATCGCTATGTAATTGATCACACTCACCTCAAACTCTTGCCCGTCATCAGGGAATGGCTTCCCCCCTTTAGTCACGAAATCGACACACGCGTGGTTTGGTTCTATTGGGTTGTGGTTGTTCTCGGTGGGGTCACTTCACTTGTAAGTCTGATAAAAAAACGGTTCCTGCCCGGAATTCTCTATGGTGCTTTCCTTCTGCTTTCATTACGTGCTCTGCGTTTTATTTCAAACTTTGCTGTCGTAACGATACCATTCGCGGTCGTTGGGGTCAAGGAACTCATCTACGACCGTTTGAATCCCCAAATGAGAATGATTATCCGCCGCGCCGCTTATCCGCTGATCATTCTGGGAATGGCTGGTATCGCATGGACCATATATAGTGGTGATATCTACCAGTTCTTAGAATATCACCGCCATTTCGGCGTTGGCCCCGACCGGCACTATTTTTCTCTCCCTTTAATCACCTATATGAAACAAAATCGGATTTATGGCAGGCCGTTTAATCAGAATGAGATCGGCGGTGAGCTCCTGTGGGAGTTACCCGGTGAAACAGATTTTATAGATAGTCGGAATCTGAATGACGATATCTGGCGTGAATATTACGCGATCAACGGGAAGAACCCGGGCTTTGCCGGGATGCTGGATCGCTACGGCGTGGACCATATTGTCGTATTCCTGACCGAACTTGTCCGGAATCCATCGCTCATGGAAGGCACGCTCATCCCATATTGTACTTCTGAGCCGAATGAATGGAAACTCGTATACTGGGACGACCGGTCGCTGCTCTTTCTCCGGAACATCCCCAGGTTTGAGCGCGTTATTGCGGCTGACAGTTACACGATTCTTAATCCATATTATTTCGCCTATGAACATGGACGGTTCGATTCCCTTGCCGTAGCTTTTCCTGAGACTTTCAGACGGGAACTCAATCGCAAGCTGAGGGATGAACCGGATGGATTTCTGACGCAAGCCTTTGCAGAATACGGCCGCATGCGGGCATTGCCCTGAATGCCAGGAAAGTTGAGCCAATGACGAAGCGCCCGGACAATTCCCTTGCAGATGATGGGTGTTTTTCATATATTTGATTCACCTATTGGACTTTCCTCTTTGCCAGAACGTACAAAATTAGGTCGAAGAAAGAAGGTTTGTAGCCTGGGGTCGTAGCTCAGTTTGGTTAGAGCGCCTGCCTGTCACGCAGGAAGTCGCGAGTTCGAGTCTCGTCGGCCCCGCAACCAGAAGTATACCGGGAGGAGGAAATGCATTTCGTGTACATTATCCAAAGTTCAGCCAACAGTCCCCGGTAGCCGCAAGCTTTAGCTTGCGTACCCCTGTGTCACTCCCGCGATAACTTCCCCCTGATTGTCGATACCGAAATGCCAGGAAATCACCAGGCGAATTACAAATGGAAACGAAGCAGACTTCTTCGTGCACCCTTCGTGACACTTCGTGTACCCTTCGTGACACTTCGTGTAATAAGAACCGAGGGTTAACGCTCCGAAGGATCCTCTGTTTGTGGTGGCTGAGTAAAATGCATTGCACGAAGAACACGAAGATAAAGATTTCACGAAGCGGCTCGAAGAGGGGGCCTTCGTGTACCCTTCGTAACACTTCGTGTAATAAGAACCGAGGGTTGACGCTCCGAAGGATACTCTGCTTGTAGTGGCCGAGTAAAAAGCATTACACGAAGAACACGAAGATAAAGATTTCACGAAGCGGC
>JAWOMQ010000045.1:0-19646 GCA_033852415.1 Bacteroidota bacterium | reverse complement strand
CGCACAGGCACCCACAAAATTGCCAATTTCAAAAAGATGTACATATCCCAAATTTTCAAATTTTCCGGAGACTTTGTATATTTACTTATCACTTCTCAAGAGGATTGCCATGAATAGAATCTTCGTCACGTTCTTGCTCGCCGGCTTATTTCTGAGCCAGTCCTGGGGCCAGGATCTTCCAACCCCCAAAGTGGGCGACCCGGCGCCAGTATTTTCACTCCCATATGCGACAAAAGACTCCGTGGGGAAAGGCACCGTTGATCTCTCCGCCCTCATCGGGAAAAAGATCATCGTTCTCGCGTTTTACCCTGCGGATTGGAGCGGTGGGTGCACAAAAGAAATGTGCACAATCCGAGACAATTTTGCTAACCTCGCAAAACTCGACGCAAACGTATTCGGCATTAGCGGGGATTATCAATTTTCTCATCATGAGTGGGCCAAATACCACAATCTGCCGTTTACACTTCTGTCGGACCATTCTCATGCAATAGCCAAAGAATACGCGAGCTATAACAGTGAGTACGGCTTCGATCGCCGCACAGTGTACGTGATCGACAGAGCGGGCAAGATTGCGTACATTGATCTGGCCTATTCTCCACAAGATCTTCAATCCTTTACCAAGCTTCAGGATGCGATAACACATCTTCAGCAATAAACCTCCGTTTCCTCAAATCCTCACATCGTATGATCACAGGTCCATGTCGGGTGCATCTGCTGCGGATGGTTTTTGTCTGCATCCTCCACCTTACGAACACGCTTCTCGCACAAGAGAAGGATCTCCTCCGATGGCCGGGTGAGAAGCATCTCAGCGGAATACGACAGCTCACCTTCGGAGGACAAAACGCCGAAGCGTATTTCTCATTCGATGGAAAGAAACTCATTTTCCAGTCACAACGGAATCCGTTCCACTGCGACCAGATTTTTATCATGAATACCGATGGGACAGAAACGCACCTCGTCTCGACCGGGAAAGGGAGAACTACTTGTTCGTTCTTTTATCCCGATGGCAAACACATCCTCTATGCATCAACCCATCTTGCGGACCCGGAATGCCCTCCTCTGCCGGACTTCTCGAAGGGGTACGTATGGAAGATTTATCGGGGGTACGATATCTTTATGGCCGACACAAACGGAACCATTCAGAAACGTCTGACGGAGACCGAAGGGTATGACGCAGAAGCTGTCGTTTCCCCCCATGGAGATAAGATAGCGTTCACCTCCATGCGCAACGGCGACCTCGACATTTACACGATGAATCTCGACGGATCCGATGTCAGACAACTGACTGATGAAACGGGTTATGATGGTGGGCCATTTTTCTCACCCGACGGGAAACAAATCGTCTATCGTGCATATCATCCAACTACCCAGACAGAATTGGCAGAGTATCGTGAATTACTCCGCAAGGAGATGATCAGACCTTTTAACCTGCAGATTTGCATTATGGATGCGGATGGATCCAACAAGCGTGTCGTCACCCACAATAAGGGGACGGACTTTGCACCGTATTTTCTTCCAGACGGCAAGCATGTTATTTTCGCTTCCAATATGGACGATACCTCGGCAGTGCCAATGAATTTCGACCTTTATGTCATTGGAATTGACGGGACAGGACTGGAAAGAATTACGTTCAATCCCACTTTCGATGGCTTTCCCATGTTCTCACCCGACGGTCGGAAATTGGTTTTCGCATCTAACCGGAATGCGAAAGTTCCGCATGAAACAAATGTCTTTGTTGCCGATTGGATACCCTGAAGGCAGGGGCGCCTGGGCCAGCTTTCCATTTTTCCGGATTTTTCCTTATCTTCCACCCTCACGAACCGCGTTGCACCGACACAGAGCGGACATAACCGGCTCGGTGACGCCTGACGTCGGTCAATCAAGCCTCGACAAAGACATTTTCTCACACATTCGAACAAGACAAATACCATGAAACTATCCAAGTGTTCAGTGTTCCTCCTCCTCATTCTGGTCGGCTGTTCATCCACAGTACAGTACACAGGAAATCCCGAAATCACGCAGGCCGACATCAAACACCACATCCAGTACCTCGCATCTCCAGAGCTCAAGGGACGCAGGGCCGGGGAGGAAGGTAACAGGATGGCAGCAAAGTACATTGCAGAACAATTCGCCTCATACGGTCTGAAACCGATGGGAGCGGCTAACAACTACTTCCAGCCGTTTAGTTTCGTTTCCCTGATCAGGATGAGTGGAACAAACTCTCTCTCTATCTCTGCAAAGGGGATCACGAAGAACTATGTGCTCGACCGGCAGTTCCGCCCGATTTCGTTTACGGAAAACATCTCGGTCACTTCCCCGCTGGCGTTTGTCGGATACGGCATCACCGCCAAATCGGATTCTCTTCAGTATGACGACTATGCCAATCTTGATGTAAGAAACAAGATCGTCATCGCAATGAGATTTTCACCTGATGGAGCAGGGGCAAACAAATATGCGCGGTATTCCCCCATTATGGAGAAAGCCCTTAATGCCAAAGATCACGGAGCCACGGGAATCCTCTTCCTCACTTCACCGGAGGGAGAAGAAGGATCAAATCTCATTTCTTTCAATTACCCTGTTACAAATTCCGCCGGGATCGCCGTGGGCACTCTCCTCTGGAGTGAAATGGATACGATCATGCAGCGATTTGGAAAGAATCTGCTGGAAATCCGTAACACGATTAGAGCAACACAAAAACCGCAGTCATTCACAATGGAAGAATGCCAAGCAACGATCTCAACACATACCGAGAAAGTCACATCAACCAGCGCAAACATCTGCGGCATGATCGAGGGAACCGATTCCGTGCTGAAACATCAGTGTCTCGTGCTCGGTGCGCACATGGACCATTTGGGACTGGGAGGCGGGGGATCGCTCCTGCCCGATACGGTTGCAATCCATCCAGGCGCGGACGACAACGCATCGGGAACAGCAGCTCTCCTTGAACTCGCGCAATACTTTGCAGCCCATCGCCAGAAACTCAAGCGCAGCTTGCTATTCCTATCCTTCTCAGGAGAGGAAGAGGGTTTGCTCGGATCCGACTACTATGTGAAAAACCCGACATTCGCACTGGACTCCACTATAGCGATGATCAATATGGACATGATCGGTCGGTTAAGGGACAGTGCGCTCATTGTTGAAGGGATGGGGACTTCACCCGGCTGGGAAAAGATAGTTCGTTCGGAGAACAAGGACAGTCTCTTCCATCTCAAGCTGAAACCCGACGGATTTGGTCCGAGTGATCATTCCTCATTCTATGCAAAGAATATTCCGGTCATGTTCTTCTTTACAAACCTTCATAATGACTACCACCGCCCGACCGACACATGGGAGAAGATTAACTACGCCGGTGAGCAGGCAATAGTGGAGTATGTGGCGAGGATCGCACTGGATGTCATCGATGAGCCAGCACGCCCGCAGTTCACAAAAGCCGCGAGCACAGCAACAGGTGGTGCCGAGATGGGAGATATCCGGGTAAGTCTGGGTATCGTGCCTGATTTCGGTGAAGATGCACCAGGTCTGAGAATTACAGGAACCAGAAAAAACAGCGCGGCCGAAAAGGCCGGCCTTCAGGGAGGCGATATCATTGTGAAATTCGGGCCAGATGAAGTGAAGAATATCTACGACTTCACTCACGACCTCGGCAAGTACAAACCCGGAGACGAAGTTGAGATTGTTGTGAAGCGTAACGGGAAGGACGTCTATCTGAAAGCCGTGCTGGAAGCTCGAAAATGAATTGAGCAGAACCGAGACTGCTCAGACAGTCGGCGGAAGTATTTTCTCAATCAGATCGAGCAGACCTTCAACTTCATACGGCTTGGTCAGATAGCGAACTCCTGTCATGCTGGTCAGCCGCTCGATCGCCTGTGGGTCGTTATAGGCGGTGAGAAATATAAACGGGACTGCCTCCAACTCCGGGGTGCTTCTGACCTCCTCAAAAAACGTGAAGCCATCAATGCCGGGCAGCTTCACATCCGTCACGATAAGATCTGGCGAGAAATCTGAAAGCTGATCATATGCGGTTTCAGCCCGATCAGTGGTGCACAGCGAATACCCCAATCCGCCGAGTACTACATTCAGAACTTCCCTCTGTTCCGGTTCGTCTTCGATAAGCAGGATTCTCCATGGCTCTGACATCGGATCATTCTCTGGATAGTTGTTTACATCAGGGTTGTTGAAATTCCCATCTTTTGCTGGCGCTCAAGGGTCTGGGGGTTCAGATATCGGATAATGTCTGGCAAAACTGTATGGGTGATGACGACACACAGGAGGTCAAACGATCTCCATGCTGGGGCTTCATGAGGCAGGGGTTACTCAACCTCCACAAGTGTTGCGTACTTCATTTTGCCGTTGGCGAGCAGCTGTTCCAGCCGGTTCATATAGGCGGTCGTCTGGTCATCCTGATCTTCGAGTTGATCATACTCTGCCATGCTGTTAAATATGAACACTTCAGAGAAAGAGTTCTTCTTCCCCTTTTGTTCAAAAATTGAATATGAAGCTTTATTGCGCTGAGCGACATGCTCTTTCATCTCCTGGGTGAGCGCAATATACTCGTCACGGTGATCGGGATTAATGCTGTAAGATATTGTAAATATTACCTTCCCCATACGGTCCTTTCATTATGGCTGTTTGAAAAATAATATACAAAATATTTTGTTAATATCCCGCGGCCCGAATTTCATCCTCATTCATCCCAAAATAATGACCGATCTCATGAACAAGAACCTCGTAAATTCTGTCATCCACATCTCCATCGGACCTACACTGCGCAAGGATATTTTTTCGGTACAGAAAGATTTTGTCGGGGATCGCGGGGGTCATTCCGTACCACGTGCCACGTTTTGTCAGCGGGATACCCTGGTAAAGACCGAGGAGATGGTACTTGGATGGCAAGTGCATGGAACGGACAATATCGTCAGCTGGATAATCTTCTGTGAAGATTGCCAGGTTTTCAACTGCATCCCTGAAACGGTCAGGCAATCGATGGAATGTCTGCTCGACCATTTCCTCAAATCGCTCGTGACTCATATCGATCATGGGATGAAGGCGCTCACGAAAGCGTACAAAAGAATACCAATCAGAATGAGCGTCGTGCTCCACACGGCAAGCGTCCGCTTCCACGACGCGCCGGCCATCACTTTGATGCCTATGAGGAACAGCACTGATGCCCATGCGCAAAGTCCGTAGTGGATTCCGGCAATCACATGGTACGAGAAGGGTCTCAGAGTTGCTGGTGATGGCTCCCTTGTGAAAAAGTAACGGCCAAATGTGAGGAAGATAACCGGGAAGAGTGCCACAAAAATCAGGATGAGGGGTATGCTGCTGTACGCCGTCAGCGCGATTGA
The DNA here is from genome assembly GCA_033852415.1 of Bacteroidota bacterium. Taxonomy (GTDB): domain Bacteria; phylum Bacteroidota; class Ignavibacteria; order UBA10030; family SZUA-254; genus DATKPE01. The sequence continues at coordinate 14,301 of JAWOMQ010000045.1, read as the reverse complement.
ATTTTTGAAGGATATCCTTGCCTGCCAGATTCTGGAGGCAATGACCAGGCACGATGCAACCACAGCGCTCCAGGGAATCCCGACGCAAATTCCTGTGATGAGACCGGCCAAGAGGATGTTGAGGAACGAGGAGGCGTATTCCCCTGCATGGATCGCCCAGAAGAATGTGAACACAACAGCCCATCCGCTGAGTGCGGCAAGAATGTATGAGAAATTCTTGTGACGAGCTGTTGCGATCACATGAAAAGTTTTGAATGGCGACTCTATGAGCCGACCCATCGTTAAAAAGAGATCGAGGTTCTCGAATCGCGGCTGGAGAAAACTGCCGCACTTCCGGCATGTCACTGCCAGATGATGATTAGGCTGGGCACAGATGGGACATACAATCATCGTCGTATAACTTCAAAGCGGGCAGTAAAGTGACGAAGATAGGGAGCCTCGGACACAATACGATATCCTGGGAGCTCAGATCGGTGATTAAAAACCTCGATGACCGACTCGACCACGTAATCAATGTGACTTTGCGTATAAACCCTGCGCGGGATTGCCAAGCGAACCAGTTCGAGATCTGGGGGAATGAAACGGCCGGAAACGGGGTCGGTCTTTCCAAACATTACGCTTCCAATTTCTACCGAACGAATACCGCTGACACGATAGAGCTCTGCAACGATCGACTGTCCCGGAAATTGGTCGGGCGGAATCCCTGGTAAGAAGCGCCTAGCGTCGAGATATATCGCATGCCCGCCCGGAGGCTGGAGAATCGGTACGCCGGCGTTTGTCAGTTTTTCGCCGAGATACTCCACCGAGCGGATTCGGTAGGTCAGGTAATGTTCGTCCAGAACCTCTTCCAAACCCTGGGCCATCGCCTCCAAATCTCTTCCAGCCAGTCCCCCGTAGGTCGGAAACCCTTCCGTAACAACAAGCATGTTTCGTGCGCGAATGGCGAGGTCATCATCGTTCAATCCGAGGAATCCGCCCATATTCACGAGCGCATCTTTTTTGGCACTCATCGTGCACCCATCGACCAATGAAAACATTTCCTGAGCAATTTTCCTGAGCGAAGTATGCTGATAACCCCGCTCACGTTTCTTAATAAAGAAAGCATTTTCGGCAAACCGGCATGCATCGAGGAATAAAGGAATGCCATGCTTCGCAGCAAGCTCCTTGCTTTTTCTGATATTCTCCATCGAGACCGGCTGACCGCCTCCGGCATTATTCGTCACCGTAATCATGATAAGAGGGACATGCTCCGGGCCTTTCTCTTGGATTACGGTTTCCAGTGCCTCAAGATTCATGTTCCCTTTGAAATCTTCAATCCGGGCGGGATCTTTTCCGGCAGGTGTGAGACAATCCAAAGCATTCGCGCCTGATATTTCTATGTTCGCACGCGTGGTATCAAAATGCGTGTTATTCGGGATATATTTCCCCGGGCCACCAATGATCGAAAACAGTATCCTCTCGGCAGCTCTTCCCTGATGGGTTGGAATAATGTATTTAAACCCAGTGATCTCCCGGGCGATCTTTTCAAACCGGTAAAAACTCCGCGCGCCTGCATACGACTCATCTCCATCCATCATTCCCGACCACTGCCTGGCACTCATCGCAGATGTCCCGCTGTCAGTCAGCAAATCAATAAGAACATCTTCAGCTCTTATCATAAAGGGATTGTATCCTGCCTCCTTCAGAATGCTCTCGCGCTGGGTGACGGTGGTAAACTTGATTGGTTCTACCGTTTTTATTTTAAATGGTTCGATAATGGTCTTCATGTTTAATACTCGAATTTATTGGGTAGACGGGAAAAATAAGTGCGGCGCGCCGCTCCCGTTACGAGAGAGCGTGTGACGGCACGGCAGCAGAATCCTGGAACGAGAATCTCTCCACCGCTCATTCACTCTGATACTGAATAAGGGAAAAGACATCATACTCTCGCAAGCGTTCCCGGCCATGCAGAAAGGACAATTCGATCAAGAACGCCAGTCCATGAATTTTTCCACCGAGTCTGCGAACCAAATCACATGCCGCGAGAATCGTCCCCCCTGTTGCAAGGAGATCATCCACAAGCAAGATGAGATCGCCCGGGGAAATTGCATCAACATGAATTTCCAGCGCATCAGTTCCGTATTCAAGCGCATATGCTTCACGGATCGTTTCGGCCGGAAGTTTTCCAGGTTTTCGGACCGGCACAAAGCCTGCACCCAGCGCGTAGGCAAGGGCGCTTCCGAAAATAAATCCACGGGCTTCGACACTCACGACTTTCGATATTGCCGCTCCCTTGTACCGTTCCCCTATGAGTTCAATGGTCGCTGCGAAGGCATCCTTATCCTTGAGGAGAGTTGTAATGTCCCGGAATACGATCCCCTTTTTGGGGAAGTCCGGAATGTTCCTAACAGCGGCGCGGAGGTCAATTTGTCCCGCCATCACCATTCCAGTTTTTCCTTAGACAGAAATGATTGAATTCCTTTTTTAAAGTCCTCAGTCTTTCTTACGAGCGCATTCAGCGATGCGGCGTATTCAAGGGCATCAGTGCGGGGCATGTCGTCGAATCTTGAAAACAACTCTTTGGTTAAGGTAATCGAGGACGGGCTTGTTGTGGACGCAAGCTGGAGGGCGAACTCGCCCGTAAATTCCGCTAGCTGCGCATCAGGCACAATGTACTTCAAAAATCCCGCATTCCTGGCTTCTTCCGCTGAATAGACGCCGCCGCGCAAAACGAATTCACGGGCGCCTGATTCACCAAGACGTTTGATCAAAAAAACAAGGATCACGGCTGGAACAAAGCCGAGGTGCACCTCTGGCGCGCCAATTTTCGCTTCCGTCCCGGCAATCACAAAATCGCATGCCGCCGCCAGACCACATCCGCCTCCAAGCGCCGGCCCATTGACCATGGCTATCACAATTTTCTTGTGATTATGAATCAGGAGCAGAAGGCGGAGAAGGTTGCGCGCATCCTCCATGTTTTCTTCCTGTCCGAGGTTAGCGTATTTCCGGAGATAGTCAAGATCCATCCCGGCACAAAATGCCCGACCAGCCCCCGTGAGGATGATTGCGCGAAGGTCATTCTGACGCTGAAGAGATGTGAAGACATCAGTAAGTTCCCTGATGGTGACGTCGTTCAGTGCATTCAGCCTCGCCGGGCGGTTCAGCGTAACGGTAGCAACACGTCCCTCGGTTTTCAATTCGATCGTGGTATATTCCATGGGGCACAAAATAGCAAACTTCTGCCCCAATCTCAAGTAAAAAGCCCCACGCGACTCGACGCCGGCGGGGCTGATAGACCATTCTCCTATGTATTCATGGCTAATACTTTTCGAGGTACTGCTCAATCTCCCATTCGGTCACCTGCAGCCGGTAGCTATCCCATTCCTTGGCTTTCAGCTGGCAGAATTTGTCCACGACGAAGTCTCCGAGTGCCGCACAGACAACTTTATCTTTTTGAAGATTCTCTATTGCTTCGGGAAGATCCTTTGAGAGTATGCCTATCCCTCTCTTGCCGGCTTCCTCATCGGTGAACTCAAAAATGTTCTCCTCCACCGGTTGAGGAGGTGTCAACTTCTTTTCAATGCCGTCCAATCCGGCAGCCAACATGACTGCAAAGGCGAGATATGGATTTGACGACGGGTCCGGACAGCGCAGTTCCGCGCGGACTGCCTTTTCTCTTCCCGGGGTGTATCGTGGAATTCGTACGAGAGCTGATCGATTTCGTTGACCCCAGGCGATGTAAACAGGCGCCTCATAGCCGGCGACGAGGCGTTTGTATGAATTTACTGTCGGATTGAGAATGGCATTCATTCCCTTGATGTGTGTAAGCTGTCCCATAACGAACGACTTTGCCAATTTCGACAAATGATATTCGCCCTTGGGGTCAAAAAAAAGATTCTTTCCAGCGTCATTGAACAAACTCTGATGGACGTGCATCCCCGAACCATTGATACCCGCAATCGGTTTTGGCATGAAGGTGGCATGGAGGCCATTTCGTGCGGCAACGTACTTGAGGGTGAACTTCAGGGTCATGGCCTGGTCGGCGATCGTAAGGGCGTCCGAATAGCGAAAATCGATCTCATGCTGCCCCACCGCCACTTCATGGTGCAAAGCTTCGACATCAATCCCAAAGCCGTGCAGCATGGAAGTCATCTCCTGACGAATATCGACAGCAAGATCAGTCGTTTGATCAAAATACCCGGCGGTATCGTGGGGTAGGGGATGCAGGTGTGCATTCTCTTTCTGAAAAAGGAAAAATTCCAACTCCGGCCCAACATTGAAGGTCATACCCAATTTTGCCGCCCGGGCTATTTGCCTTTTGAGAATGTACCGGGGGTCACCTTCAAACGGCTTCCCTTCCGGCAGATAGGTATCGCACATGAACCGTGCCGTCACGACGGGCATGGTTACAGTCCATGGAATGACAGAGTAGGTAGACCGATCCAGGACAAGATAGAGATCGCTCTCAAATATCCTGGTAAATCCTTCGATTGATGAACCATCGAACCAGAGACCATCTTCCAGGGCTCCTTCCAATTTTGACACAGGAATTGTCACCCCTTTGAGGATACCATTCAAATCAGTAAACTGCAGTTGAACAAACTGGATACGATCTCTTTTCGCCCCTTCAAGGATATCACGTATTGTGCCACCCACCGCTCTTTCTTTTCGCTTGTTTTGCATTGGTAATAGTTCTCCGTTTTACTTTTGTTGAATTGGTTGAATAAATGTTGTTTCCTTTGGGGATGACAAGACAAGGTTCGTGCGGGTGTCAACAACGCCCGGCCATGACTGAATTTTGGCCAAGAGTTTTTCCAGCGTGGATGTGTTGCTGGAACGGACCTTCAGGATATGAGATCCTTCTCCCGTGACGGCGTGGCACTCAAGAATCTCGTCGCTACTCTTTGCGTGTTCGATAAACGTATGGAAATGCTTTGACGAATCAATCTTCACCACAATAAATGCGGTGATGTCTTTCCCAAGTTTTTTCGGATTTACAAGGGCTGCATAACCGGTGACAATTCCCGTTTCCTCCAGTTTCCGCAAGCGGTCACTGACCGAAGGGATCGAAAGATCCACCGCAACGGCCAAATCGCTCCTTCGAGTCCGACCGTTCTTCTGGAGAATCTCCAGTATCTTTGTATCAATCTCATCAAGCATAGATTCTCAATTTTTAATGATTTCTGACTGTTATGACAGCAATTATAAGGATATTCTTAATGTAGACCTAACAATATAAGGAAATCAATCCCATTTGTCAACAGGAAAATTTCCCCGTGCCTTTGGTAAGGGAACATACCATCACGCTGTGAACAGATTGTAAGAGAGGCTACTGGGCGAGGTGGCGGAGATGCCGTACGACCCGGGGGATATTCGGTTTGCTAAAGATTGCATAGCCAGCCACGATGACCGTGGCTCCGGCCCGAACGACCGAGCCGATGTTCTTCTCATCAACGCCTCCGTCAATTTCCAGCTCAATCGGGTTGGAGACAGTTTTCAGCATCGAGGCGATCGTCTGAATCTTCCTGACCATCGTGGGAATAAACTTCTGACCGCCAAACCCCGGATTGACACTCATGACAAGAACCAGATCGACAAACGGGAGAATTTCCTCAAGAGAAAGAGGTGATGTCGCCGGATTGATCGCCACTCCGGCCTTCATGCCAAGTTTCCTGATATGATTAACAGTCCGGTGGAGGTGAACGCAGGCTTCCACATGGACAGTAATCCGATCCACCCCGGCCCTGCAGAAATCCTCCAGGAAACGATCAGGCCGTTCGACCATGAGGTGTGCGTCCAGCGGGAGCCGCGTTTTTGATCGGATCGACTTTATGACAGCCGGACCAAATGTAATGTTCGGGACAAAGTGTCCATCCATAACATCCAGGTGGATCCAGTCCGCACCCCCTTTTTCCACAAGTCGGATCTGATTCCCGAGATCAGAAAAATCGGCGGACAAAATGGAGGGTGCAATTTTTATCATCGAGCAATCCTTGTGCTAGTTTTCCAAAATTTGCTTTTTCGGTTCTCCCCCCTGAACAATGAACAAATCGACCGCCTGACCGTTGACCACCATCTCACCCGCCCTCGGATATTGTTCAATAATCGTATTCGGCAGGAGATCTGCAGATGACAGGTACGTGATGTTCCCTATCTTCAGTCCACTTTGGGCGAGTATCGCGGCAGCTTCCTTAAATGTTTTTCCCGCGAGATCAGGAACCGCCACTTTTTGGAAAATCGACCCCTGACTGACCACGAGGGAGACGTATGATTCGCGTTTTATGCGGGTGCCGGGAGCCGGATGCTGCTCTATCACAGTATTTTGCGGAAAGGAATCAGATGGTTGATATTCCATGGTCCCGACCAGCAGTCCTTCCCGTTCGAGAACAAATTTTGTCTCCCGGAGTGTTCTGCCCTTAATGTCGGGAACAACGACGGCCATTTCGCCGCCACTCACCGTGAGATACACTCTTCGCCCGCGCTTGACAATCTCGCCGGCGATCGGGTTTTGTGTAATTACCACTCCGGCGGGATGTTCATTATCTAAGCGTACATCTGCCTTCCTGGCCTCAAGATGGAGGGAGTCGAGAATGCGTTTGGCTTTCGATGAGTCCATCCCCACAAGCATCGGGACCTCGATCGTTCCTCCCTGGTTAACATACCACGGCAGGAGAAAATCATTGCATACAAAAAACAGGAGGAGGCAAAGTGCCAAAAGCAGGTAAACCTTCCTGAATGCAGGAGAAATGAGAACCTTTTTAATCGATCGAGCCATCAGGAGATGAAATTGATCTTTTGCCAAAAAATATAGGAAATAAACCCCAAACTTCAAACCCGGGGAAGTCAGTAACGCATCCAATTTTCTGTTCTCGCGCAAGAATACTGATACCTTTACCAAAACCTGGTAACGGCTCACGCGAGATGGGATTGTTCATAAACGGAGGATATGAGCTTCCCCGGTTCGGTAGCTCCGTCGTCGGAGCTAGAAAACAGAGGCTTGCCAAAGAACAACAATTATGATATTATGAAGAATGCGAGAGCAGCAACAAGAAGTCTTACGAATTCTGCAATAGGTCTAGGAACCAATAACGTGTCAATCTGGGCTCTGTTTATTCTCCTGAGAATTGTCGTAGGGGGTATCGTTCTGGGGATTCAGCTGTATTTTTACCGCACATTAAAGTCGATGATGACACCACGGTCGCGACGAGGATGGGTGATCAAAGTGCTCCGGCTTCTTTTCGCTATCTTTTCCACACCCATTATTGTGCTTCTATTTTGGCCTGCATTTCTGTCCCATGTTCCCGCAACTATTGGGGCAATTATTTTTTATCCGACGTACTGCTGGCACTTTTCCTGGTTTATCGTATTCCTTTTTATCGTGCTCGAGTCCCTTCTGAATTTCCTCGTCGCGTCGGCGCGCAAGCTGTTACCAAGACAGAGATCACACAATGCACACAGGAGCAACGCAGAGGTGGCCTTTGAGCCGACCCGGCGAAACTTCCTGCAAAAGAGTGTTGTCGCAGCAGCGGGAACAATATTTTCGATCTCTACTTACGGTGCCATTACCCATGACCAGTTCGAAATGACACGCATTTCGATCCTCATCAACAATCTGCCTTCCGCTTTCGATGGATTTACGGTTGCACTTCTCAGTGACATTCATTCCAGCATCTTCATGTCAAGGGCAACCATGGAGGAATATGTCAAAGCTACGATGGAGCTTCGTCCCAACCTCATCAGTGTTACAGGCGATTTTGTGAATAGCATGGTGGAAGAAGTCTATCCGTTCGCGGAAGCGTTTTCAGGACTCTCTGCGCCACATGGAGTCTTTGGAGTGTTAGGTAATCATGACTACTACACCCACAACGTGGAAAGGGTTGCAAGAGTCGTTAATGAATGTGGCATCAGGCTTTTGAGAAACGAACATGTGGTCGTTGAAAAAGAGGATGCAAAGATTACCCTTGCAGGAATAGACGATGCGGGGAATTTTTCGGTCGCGCAGCAACTCCTTGATCGGTCGATGGTATGGGCAAGCGAAAAATTCCCGAAGATCCTTCTATCGCACAGACCGTATTATTTACGGGAATTTTTGAGCAGGGGCATTGATTTGACGCTTTCAGGTCATACTCATGGAGGCCAGATTGTACTGGCACGGTTCGGGAACGATGTTATCGCCCCGGCACGAATGGCGTCCCCCTATGTTGCAGGACTCTATTCGCTGAGCTCTTCTCAAATGTACGTCTCCCGCGGGATTGGAACCGTCGCCGTGCCGATTCGAGTCAATTGTCCACCCGAGATAACTTTGATAACTCTCAAGTCAGATTTGGTCCGGCCCAGTTAGGAGCCAGGTATGATCCGAATGCGGCGATTATGACCGTTTTCGTGTGCGTGATTTCCAACATTCGGCTGCGGCCGACAGCCAGTCTTGTTGATTATCATCCCCTTTTTTTCTATATTTTTTGCTCAAAAGTATGAAGCGTCACGTGCAATACTCGAGGCTGATCTCAGCAGCAAAGAAGGCGAAGACCCAAGCCTTTGCACCATTTTCAAACTTCAAGGTAGGTGCAGCCGTATTAACGGCAAGTGGAAAAATCATCACAGGGTGCAACATTGAAGTCAGCTCGCTCAGTCTGACTATCTGTGCAGAACGAACTGCTCTCTTCAAGGCAAGATCTGAGGGACACAAAGTCTTTCGTGCCCTTGCGATTGCGACTGATCAGCCCGAATTCATATCCCCATGCGGAGCATGCCGGCAAGTTATCTATGAGTTAGCCGGTGATATTGACCTCATGTTATGCCGGAAGGATGGCAAAGTTAAAGACCTGAAATTGGCTTCCCTCCTTCCGTTACCATTTTTCAAGTCTACATTTTCTTCATAATACATTCTCTTAGAAATGGACGCTGTAACCTTACACAATATGCCAAAAGAAACCGGTTGGATAGAGGTCATAAGCGGTTGCATGTTCAGCGGCAAAACAGAAGAACTCATCCGCCGCCTGCGGAGGGCCCAAATCGCCAAACAGAAAGTCATGATTTTTAAGCCGCGGATCGACAACCGATACAGTTCAGACCACATCGTCTCGCATAATGAACAATCGCTCACATCAACTGTTATCGACAACCCTCGGGAAATCATCGAATTAAGCAAGGAAGCTCAAGTCGTTGGTATCGATGAAGGACAATTTTTTTCATCTGAACTTGTCGAAATTTGTGAAGCGCTAGCTAACGCGGGAAAGCGTGTCATCGTTGCGGGTCTCGATCAGGATTATCGGGGAAAGCCATTTGAACCAATTCCTCAACTTCTCGCTGTCGCAGAATACATTACCAAAACACTGGCCATCTGCGTTGTATGCGGCAACCCCGCTGACCGTACTCAACGGATCACCAAACAACAGGAACTCGTCGTTGTGGGAGCACATAATATCTACGAAGCAAGATGCCGAAAGTGTTATGTACCTCCGAACGAATGATGTGGTGATGCGATGGTGAGATACTGCTGGTTTCTGCTCGTGATATTGGCTCTTGTCTTTTGGGGATGCTCAAAAAAAACACCCGAGCCGAAACCATCCGCAGGGTTAAGAGTCGGATTAGTGTTCGACGTGGGTGGCCGGGGTGACAAGTCCTTCAATGATGCCGCATACAGGGGTCTCGAACGAGCAAAGCGTGAGATGGGTGTCGATTTTCAATACATCGAACCGGGTCCGGGGGCGGATCGCGAGGCCGCACTGCGGCAACTGGCAACCCGTGACGATATAGGGATCATATTCGGGATCGGATTTATCTTTACAGATGATATCACCAACATTGCCAAAGAGTTCCCCGAGAAGAAATTCGCATGTGTGGATTATACACTTGACACGACCAAGCCGATACCACCCAACCTCATCGCAATTGAATTTAAGGAAGAGGAAGGATCATTCCTTGTTGGCGCACTTGCAGCACTCGTTACGAAAACCAACACGATCGGATTTGTTGGAGGCATGGAGTCACCACTCATCAAGAAGTTTGAAGCCGGATATGTGGCCGGAGCAAAATTTGCCAACCCAAAGTGCAGAGTATTGATCGGCTATGCCGGAACGACGGGTGACGCATTCAAGAATCCGGGGAAAGGGAAGGAAATTGCACTCGGCCAGTACAGTGCCGGCGCAGATATTATTTATCATGCCTCGGGTGTTACCGGTCTTGGAGTCTTTGAAGCGGCGAGAGAAACACACAAGCTCGCAATTGGGGTTGATTCGGACCAATATCACGAAGCGCCGGGGTACATACTCACGAGCATGACCAAAGTCGTCGATAATGCGGTATTTGATATCATACGAGCTGCGAAGGATAGTACTTTTTCCGGCGGTCGCGCTGCGATGTTCGACCTCCGAACCAAGGGGGTTGACTATGTGTATGATGATAACAACAAGTCCCTTATTTCACCCGATGTTCACGAGAAAATTGAAATGATCAGAAACAAGATCATCGCGGGTGAGATTACAGTTCCTTCCCACTAATCCCTTTCTTTTTGCCTTGCCCGAGCGGGCGATGAATATTGTCGAGATGCAACATATGACGAAACGGTTCGGCCAGTATGTTGCGAACGATGATGTCTCCGTTCAATTCCAGGAGAAAAGCATTCATGCGATCATCGGGGAAAACGGTGCAGGGAAATCCACTCTGATGAAAATGCTGTATGGATTTCATACACCTGATAAGGGGATCATTCGAATTCGTGGGAAGGAAGAAAGAATATCAGACCCGTCAAGGGCGATTTCCCTTGGCATCGGGATGGTTCATCAACACTTTATGTTAATACCAGCTCTGACGGCGCTGGAAAATATCATCCTCGGTGACGAGCCCACAAGGTACGGCTCGGTTCTTGACATCCGGCGGGCAGAGGAAGAAGTGATTTCCCTCTCCGAAAAATACGGCTTAACACTGAACCCTCGACACAGAATTCAGAACCTTCCGATTGGCTCACAGCAACGAGTCGAGATCCTTAAGATTCTTTATCGAAAAGCAGATATCATTATTTTTGACGAACCTACACCGGTTCTGACACCGCAGGAAGTCCATTCATTCCTGACCAGTCTCGAAAACCTCCGTGCAGAAGGGAAAACGATAATTCTCATTACACACAAGCTTTCAGAGGTTTTCACTGTGTGTGACCGTCTGACCATCCTCCGGCAAGGAAAAGTCGTTCTCTCCTGTGAAAAGACCGAGACTACACCACATGAGGTTGCACGACTCATGACTGGCCAGGACTTGCCCCCTTCGCCGGGCAAAGATACAATCCGCTCGGAAGACAAAACCGTCGAGTTTGTGAACGTCTCCTCCAGGAGCAGGATAAGCCCTGATTCACTGAAAGATATGAGCTTCTACTTGAGAAGAGGAGAGATTCTTGGAGTCGCAGGAGTTGAAGGGAACGGCCAGGCGTCTCTGATTCAGCTGGTTCTGGGGTTCCAACACCCCATATCCGGCAGGATCCTCTGGAAAGGTAAGTCAAACATCCCATCCGCCATTGCCTATATTCCCGATGACCGTATTAAGAATGGAATGATTTCAGATTTTACCTTGCAGGAAAACCTCTTGCTTGGCAGACACAAGGAGTTAGAGTTTTCTCATCGATCAGTGTTCCAACGTACACCTGTCAATGCATTTTCATCTCGTGTGCTGAGTGAGTATGATGTTCAACCCGGAAATCCAAGCTTGCCAATCCGGAATCTGTCAGGGGGTAATCAGCAAAAACTGGTCGTGGGACGTGAACTCACAAAGGACTCAGAGCTCGTTGTCGCAAACCAGCCAACCCGGGGCCTCGACATCAAAGCAATTGAGTTCGTCCATTCGGTGCTTATTCGGGAACGAAATCGGGGCAGGTCTGTCTTGCTTATCTCTTCTGATCTAGCAGAACTTCTAAAGCTCTCGGATCGCATCATTGTCATGTATGAAGGAACTATTACCGGAGTATTTGACTCCTCGGCGACGACCGACGAAGAGCTCGGCTTGTATATGACCGGTGTGAAGAGGCAAGTCACGTCATGATCAAACTGCCCAGATTTAGGTCTCCCTCACTTCGGAACGCCATCAGTTCTTTACTCGCAGTGATTGTGGCAATTGCCATAAGCACAATCATCATCGTGGTCGTAGGTAAAAATCCATTTGAGGTTTATTCGATCTTCCTACGGGAAACTCTTGGAAATCCCTACGGCATTGGACAGGTATTATTCAAAGCAACCCCCCTCATGTTCACCGGATTTGCAGCGGGCATTTGCTTCAAAGCCGGACTTTTCAATATAGGGGCGGAAGGACAACTACTTATTGGAGCGTTTTGTACAGCTATCATCGGTTACGTCTTTGCTCCCCTCCCACCAGTCATTCTTGTTCCCTTATGCATCATTGCAGGAATTATCGGCGGAGGCCTTTGGGGAATCATACCAGGGTTCATAAAGGCAACGTTCGGAGCACACGAGGTAATCAACACGATCATGATGAATTTCATTGCTGCTGGGGTCGTGAACTATCTTGTCGGGAATGTTTTCTTTGTCCCGGCGACTGTTCACACACCCGAGATCGGCATCAACGCCAATCTTCCCAGATTGGAATCCTTTGCAACCTTTTTTCATGGTTCGCCAGTTAACCTGAGTATTTTTTTGGCATTAGGGGCATCTATTTTATTACAATTCTACCTATCCAGAACTACATTTGGCTATGAGATCCGCGCGACCGGGCTGAGTCAAGACGCCTCCAGGTATGCACGAATCAAGACCTCACGAGTGATGATCTGGACGTTTTTCCTGAGCGGGGCCCTTTCGGGCCTCGTTGGCACAAATTATGTGCTCGGCTATAAGCACTATTTTGAGCTCGGATTTTCAGAAGGCGTCGGTTTCATTGGAATTGCAGTAGCTCTTCTGGCTCGGAATAACCCGATCGCAATCATCGTGACCGCATTGTTTTTCGGGATTCTCGAATATGGGAGCCTCACAATCAATGTCATTATACCAAAGGAACTGGCCAATATCATTCAGGCAGTCGCTATCCTTTCAATCATTACTTTAACGAAAGTTTTTGATCGGTACCAGATACGCCTGATGGAGCCAGCCAAATGAATAGCCCAATTTTTCAATTGGCATTCATTCTCCAGGTGCTCCGGATATCCATACCGTATGCCCTGCCCGCTATGGGAGCGACCGTGAGCGAGCGCGGTGGGGTTGTAAACATCGCCCTGGAGGGAACACTCTTGATTTCCGCATTTGCTACAACCCTGGCGACTTACCTGACCGGCAGTCCACTCATCGGCATTGTGTGCGGTATTTTTGCGGGTGTTATCACCTCCCTCCTTCACAGCCTCGTAACCGTCTATTTCAAGGCAGACCAGATCGTGAGTGGCATAGGGATCAATCTCCTCGCGCTCGGCCTTACAAAGTTCTGTTGCCAGCTCATTTTTAACAGCTCAAGCAATTCGGCCCGCATCGTGGGTTTGGAGACTTGGAGCTTCCTACCGAATTATCCACTGCTTAATAACCCCTTTGTACCAATTGCAGTCGTTCTGCTAATCGGAGAAAATTTCCTGCTTTTCAGAACCAGATTCGGCTTGCGACTTCGGGCAGTGGGTGAAAACCCCGAAGCCGCCGACACACTGGGTATCAACGTACAAAAGGTACGCAACGCAGGGGTTGCCATTTGTGGCATATTCACGGGCTTAGGGGGAGCATGGCTTGCTCTCGACCAGCATTGCTTCACAGACGGAATGTCAGCCGGCCGGGGTTTTATTGCGCTCGCGGCGATGATTATTGGCCGATGGACGCCAACGGGAGCCGTGCTGGCTTCGGTTTTTTTCGGCTTCTCCGAAAGCCTGGCAATTCAGCTTCAGGGCAGCTATGGTGCAATCCAGTTCTTTCAAATCTTTCCATATCTCCTGACGATGGTAGTACTTTCAGGATTCATCAAAAGGGCAGTACCACCTGCCGCCGACGGGATTCCCTATGAAAAGTAAGCGTGACCTGATGCTAGAAAAGGAGCTGAAGGGATCCGCGGCGTATATCCTTTCGAAAATCAAAATCCAGCCCCGGGTTGCAATCGTTCTCGGTTCCGGGCTAGGTCACTTTACGCAATCTTTGCACAATACGGTATCCATCGATTTGCGTAACATTCCACACTATCCGCGTACCACTGTAACCGGACACCGCGGTAGCCTGGTTTTCGGGGAGAGGGACGGCGAGGGGATCCTGGTGTTTGAAGGGCGGATCCACTACTACGAGAGCGGTGACACGCGATCGGTCCTCTATCCAATCCACATTGCACATCACTTAGGGGTCAAAATTCTGCTTCTCACCAACG
>JAWOMQ010000183.1:0-5533 GCA_033852415.1 Bacteroidota bacterium | reverse complement strand
ATTCTTCTATATAATTTAACCACTCCGATTCAACATCAGGTGGAATATCCGGATCACTTTCGGAGAATGTGGCATCGTATTTCTCCTCAAGTTCCTTCCTTTTCAATTGGTTCAGAATCCTCTGAATCCTCTGTTCTTCTTCGTCAAAAACTGATTCATTCATGGCGCTCCCTTTCATGAAATGTTTGTGAAGAGTGTTGAAATGGTTCAACTCGTTGAGTGTGACAAACCTCCTCGAGGTGGTAATCATGAGCGATCCACCCGGGATCACACTATTCCCTCATGTGGTGACGGACATCGACAGAAGACACGGATACGACGGCATGAATACCTCCCTCAAACGTGGAAAGTAGCTAAGTTCCTTGAAAAAATCAATTCCTCGATGCGATGCTGAATTGCCTTTCAAAGCAGGTGATCGATGCGGCACAGCGCAGTGTACAGTGTGCTAATATCCTTCCGCGGTTCCACCGATCCGGGGATCAGCGACTCCCTCATAGCCAGACGGGGTCACCAGAATGGCCTCAACGGCTCCCATAGAAGATCGCTGAACAAGAGTATAACCTCTGGTACTAAGATTCTGCTGCACATCGAAGACAAGGGCACCCTTTTCATAGACCAGTTCATCCGGGATCCATTGATGGTGCACCCTTCCCGCCACTTCTGCCTGCATAAGCGACATGCCAAAGTCAATGACATTCAACATAACTTCAAGCACCGCGCTGATAATCGTCGTTCCACCGGGTGAACCGAGAATGAGAAACGGATTTCCGCCTTTCAGCACGATGGTCGGAGACATGGAACTCAGCATTCTCTTCCCGGGCTGGATGGAATTTGCTTCTGCCCCGATTGCACCAAACTGGTTCGGAGTTCCGGGTTTCTCACTGAAGTCATCCATTTCGTTGTTCAGAAGGAATCCCGCGCCATCCACCGCAACCATTGAGCCAAAGTAGCTGTTCAGCGTTGTTGTTACACTCACCGCATTTCCGTCCCTGTCGATGACCGAATAGTGAGTCGTATGCATCCCCTCGGTCTGGGGATGGATGAGATCCGGATAAATTGCGTTGCTCGGAGTTGCGCTGAAGCTATCGATCTGCGCGGCAAGACTATCAGCATATTTCTTGGAGACGAGCCGGTCGACCGGGACTGAGGTAAATGCGGCATCGCCAAGAAATTTATCCCGATCAGCAAAAGCGCGTCGCATTGCTTCGACCTCATAATGCAATGTTTGCGATGCGCCATATCCATAGTTACGGATATTGAAATGCTCAAGGATATTCAAGATTTCCGCGAGGCAAATACCACCGGAACTTGAAGGGGACATGCTGAGTATCTCGTATCCGTGATAGCTGATCGCAATTGGTTTCGTAAGAATTGCATGGTATGTCTCAATATCCTTCGCTGTGATAATTCCTCCCGCAGCTTGATCCTGACTGGCAATCAGTTCAGGTATCTTCCCCGCATAAAAACCAGCCCGACCTTTCCCGGAGATCCCTTTCAGTACCCTGGCGAGATCCTTTTGCCTGAAAAGATCTCCCTCCTGGAACGGTGTCCCGTTGTCTGAGAAATATTTCATGGTCGAGGGGAAATCTTTCATAATCCTTAACGAGCTATCCAAATCCGTCACGAGCTTCCTGTTCATTTTGAACCCTGCTTCTGCAAGTTCTATCGCAGGCGCGATGACCTTTTTCAAGTCAAGCCGGCCGAATTTCTGCTCGGCAAGTATCAAACCATCTACATTTCCCGGCACACCTGCAGAAAGTCCGCCAACAAGGCTCTTGTCGGGGATCGGATTCCCCGAGCTGTCAAGGTACATTCGTGGTGTCGCCGCCGCTGGCGCGGTCTCCCTCGCGTCAATAGCAAAGTTCTCCCCATTTTTCAAATGGATGAGATAGTAGCCGCCTCCGCCAAGGTTCCCCGCCTGAGGGTACGTCACTGCCAGCGCAAATCCCACCGCCACGGCGGCATCAATCGCATTTCCACCCTCTTTCATGATGCTCACTCCGATATGTGTCGCGAGTGAATCTGAAGAAGAGACCATCCCATTCGAACCGACCGCCGGCTTAAGTGAGGAGACCTGGGCGAGCGTTACGGTAATTCCGCAAAGGATTGCAAGAACGTGTCGACCTATCATGAGAACTCCTTTCATTGGGATGGACAAACCTGGTTCGCTCTACCCTCTTCAGAGCAGGCAGGCGTCAGTGCCGAGTAAAGGTAGAGAAACCTTGCTGAATTCACAAGTGGGCACGCGACATGCCAACCGCTGATTCTCCAGATTGTGGGGTAGAGTTGCTCCTTCCGAAGATTATTCCTACCTTTTCACGTTGCAGGATTTGAATTGATTTCAAACAATGATTCCTGAAAAAGCAACACGCAAGATATGAGAACAGAGATCAGGGAGGTGACCACACTCCACGAACTCAGGCAATTCGTCTCGTTTCAATATTCACTTTACAAGAACAACCAATACTGGGTACCTCCCCTCCGTGTGGAGGAATTACGGGCTCTTCGCAAAGAGAAAAACCCCGCGTTTGATTTCTGCGAGGCAAAGTACTGGCTCATTCGAAGAGACGGGGATATTGTCGGCCGCATCGCAGGGATTATCAATAAGCGGTACAACGAGAAGTGGAATAAAAAAGTTGCTCGTTTTGGATGGTTTGATTTCATCGATGATGCTGAAGTATCCGAGCAGCTTGTGAAGCGTGTGGAGCTTTGGGCCTCAGAGTATGGGATGAGCGAGATTCACGGACCTCTCGGTTTCACCGACATGGATGCGGAAGGGATGCTCGTTGAAGGTTTTGACGAAATCAGCACAATGGGTGCTCTATATAACTATCCGTACTATCAGCAACACATCGAGCGATTGGGCTACTCGAAAGATGTCGACTGGCTCGAATTTGAGGTGACCATGCATGCGGAGATTCCCGAAAAGATCTCAAGAATAGCAGAGATCACACTGCAACGGAACAACCTCAGAATCCTGAAGGTCCGGAAAGCAAAGGAGATGCTCCCCTATGCTCACAAGATATTCAACCTCTTAAATGAGGCCTATAAAGACCTTTACGGATTTGTTGAATTGTCTGAAAAACAAATCGACTTGTACGTGAAACAGTACTTTGGGTTTATCGTTCCCGAATACGTACCGGTTGTGCTTAACGCCCAGGACGAAGTGGTGGCATTCGGGATTGCAATGCCTTCGCTTTCCCTGGCGCTCCGGCGATGTAACGGACATTTGTTTCCGTTTGGGTTCATTCGGTTGCTACGAGCGATGAAGAATAACAGGCGTGTAGACCTTTACCTCACGGCGGTCCACCCCGACATGCAAAATAAGGGTATCAACGCGATTTTAGTCCACGAATCAAACAAGATATTCATTAAGAACAAAATCGAAAAGGTTGAGACCAACAGGGAACTGGAAGATAATACGAAAATCCAGGCGCAATGGAAGTTTTATGATCTGAGGCAACACAAACGACGACGGTGTTACAAGAAGAAATTGGAGGCCATAAACACCAACGATGAGCCGATACTAGGGGTGTTTCACGAAGGGAGGAGGACGGTGTCGTGAAGTGAGGTAATTACCGTCGGTCTGAGCAGTCTGAGACTTTTATATTCTTGTGTAAGACTTATTTCTCCGAATACCTCATCGGTATCAGAATCACTTCACATGCCTAAATCCAGTGATACTTCCTATTTCTTAATAAGATGTGCTTTAGTCAATTTACCGGGACGTTTCGGGCGGGGAAATTGATTTCATGTGTGAAAATGGGCAATTCACGTGACTTTATTTATCTCCAGCCGGTCCTAAAAGTATTTTTGGACGGAATCTCCTTGACTATATCATTTTATCTTCTTACCATTTTCATATCGTTTTGGGAGTTTAGAATCCATACCTGACCTGTGATGGCATGAGTCAATGCCATCGATGATGTTCTTTTCCTGAGAAACATAGTCGGACTTCCCGGGTTCTTTGGGCATTTTTGCCCAGGCATTAAGGGAATAATGCCTCCAATCACCGTGAAGAACAGCTATGAAACCTGTTTACTGATCTGCTTATTGGATGCTGTTACACTAGTTATGGTTATTGCGGTAGTCGCCACAATGATGCATTGCGAATGGGTTGCACTTGTGGTTAAGCCAGAAAAATCGTCCTGGCCGACTATCACATTCCGATTGGTCTGATGACGGATGAGTGGGTAATAGACTGATAATGATGGTCCACAGAGCTTGATGCAGTTCCGGGAGATTTACCGCTCAATTTGAATTTGAGGTTGAAGTCATAAGCAAAAGGTTTTATATGCGAAAACTATCGATCCGCTTATCCTGTATCCTCCTTCTGCAAACGATAATACCGTTCACGATCTTTGCACAGCCTGCGGCGATCAGTTTTCAGCTTGCCGGTTGGAAAACCCACGATGGAACTGCCTGGGGCCAGGTCATTTTTGGCGTTGATCCGAGAGCGACATTCTGCCGAGAGGCATTCCTGGGAGAGGAACCTTACATGCCTCCGATTGCCCCGGGATTTGACATCCGTTGGAGATCGCCGGACTCAGTGGCTGAGGATTGCTACGCTTCCTCAGGCCGGCTCCACGATTACCGCGCAATGTACGGCGTCCTTACCGATACATTTGTTTGTCAAATCCGGGTAGATGATGAAACTCTCGACACCGTGAGCCTTTACTGGTCCGATCTAAACGGCTATTACCAGGGGCCGGTGACGCTCAGGTACTCCTGGCGGGATGTTAACACGCTGCAACTCAATAACGTCTCCATTGATATGAAATCAACGCAGGCGCTCATCCTCCTGCCCAACCATTATCCGCTGTTTCATCAATTGACGCTTATTGCTGCCCGGCAAGCGCCGCTTAGCGCTGCAAGTGCTTTCACAATAAACGGAACCATGAATTCCACCAGCGCGGCATATTCATATGCAGTTTTTGGAGTTGATCCTCTGGGGACATCATGTGTAGATCCGAATCTCGGAGAAGAAACAAATCTGCCATCTATTCCATCCGGTTTTGACCTTCGTTGGTTCTCACCCGATGACGTTCCCCCCGGCTGTTATCCATCCAACGGTATGCGTCACGATTATCGCGCGCTGAACGGCGCACTTGCCGATACATTTGTCCTATCTGTCCATGTGGATAATGAATCTGCCGATACAACCCAGCTCTTCTGGCCTGATGTATCAACTGTCTATGGGGGAGCGGCGACTCTCTCCTATATATGGTATGATGCGAATAGCGCTCAGCACGTCCCTGTAACAATCGATATGAAGGCGGATAACACGCTCATCATCCTGCCGGGGCAATATCCGGAAGATCATCACCTTACACTCATCGCCCGGCATTTCGGTCTGGTAAGTGGAATTGTCTTCAACGATTTGAACGGCAATGGTCTGCAAGATCCGGTTGAATCCGGTCTGCCTGGATGGAACGTGCAGCTCAAGAATTCCCTTGGCGATCTCATCGACTCGACAATAACGCTGGGAGATGGGACGTACTCTTTTAAGATTCCCTATGGCGGGACCTACTCA
>JAWOMQ010000196.1:0-8818 GCA_033852415.1 Bacteroidota bacterium | reverse complement strand
TCTCGTGAATGTGCCCCAGGCCATTCTTGCCGATGAACCGACAGCCAATCTCGATGCTACGACGACAAACGAGATTTTGAGCCTGCTTCGGGAAATAAACGCAAAGGGGACTGCAATCATTCTGGCCACCCACGATCATGAGCTCGCCAGGAGATCCGGGGGCAGAATCGTCCATCTTGTAGACGGCGTTCTCCGGGAGGACAAGCCGGCTTAGTTCAACCGACTGCCTCAACGCGCCGGATTTCGGGCGCCGCCCGGAGAACAGCGCGTTCGATGCCCGCGCGTAATGTCATCCGGGACATCCCGCAGCGGGTGCAAGTCCCATGGAATCGGAGCTCGAGCACGCCGTCGGGCCGGAGTGCCACAATCTCAACTTCTCCGCCGTCCTTGTGAAGAAACGGACGGCAGACATCCAGCGCCCTTTCCACTCTCTCTCTGAGTGTTGCTGTAGTTCCAACCATTTCCATCATCCAGTTTTATCCATTGAGATTGATCTCAATCTCGGGCGATTTCGATCCAGTGAATTGATTTATACTGATTTGCGCAGCCATCTTCCTGGCAATCTGCCTGATCATCATCGCCTGCTCCGATGTTGGTTCTGAGACTACGATCGGTTTACCGACATCTCCCCCGATTCTGATCGGAGTATAAATCGGGATTTCTCCCAAAAATGGAGTCTTGAGTTCCTCCGCGGCTTTTTTGCCGCCGCCAGCGGCAAAAATATTCTCCCGGTGTCCGCATTGCCCACAAATATAAAAACTCATGTTCTCTATAATTCCCAGGACCGGAACATTGACCTTTTCGAACATCTTATACGCTTTACGCGCATCGGCCAACGAGATATCCTGCGGTGTCGTGACAACAACCGCACCCGCAAGCGGGATAGTCTGTACCAAGGTGAGATGAATATCGCCAGTTCCCGGGGGAAGATCAAAGATGAGATAATCAAGCTCATTCCACTGCACATCAGACATAAATTGTTTGAGGGCACCACTTACCATTGGGCCCCGCCAGATTACCGCCTGTAGAGGATCGACGAGGAATCCAATCGACATAACTTTGACTCCATAAGCCTCGAGCGGTACAAGCTTTTGATTCACTAAGCGGGGTCGTTCGTTAATTCCCATCATCAATGGGATAGAAGGCCCATAGATGTCGGCATCAATCAGACCGACAGACGCACCATCTTGAGCAAGAGAAACTGCAAGATTAACTGCGACAGTCGATTTTCCCACGCCACCCTTTCCGCTGGCAACGGCAATCGTGTTCTTCACACCGGGAAGAAGATTGGTTTGGGCCGGCTTGGTGTTTCGGACGCTCGAGGTCATCTGGATCGAAATCGTATTCACTCCTTCAATCGAACCACGGATGGCCTGCTCTGCCTGAGCTTTCATTTCATCACGGACCGGACATGCCGGTGTGGTCAATTCAATTGAGAAACTCAGATCCTTTCCGCGGATTGAGAGATTCTTTATAAAATTAAGCGCCACGATATCCCGATGAAGATCGGGATCCTTCACCAGTCGGAGTGCTTCAAGAACATTCGCTTCATTCAGTTGTTTTCGCATTGATATTTTGGTAATTGTGACAGTTGTAAAACTCTGATATCATTCCAAACTCTTAAACGAGCCTATTCTCCCCCCTCAATCAGCACCTTGTCTGCTTCATGCCGCGCTGAGGACACCGAGCCGTTTACCCACCGTGGAGAACGCGCTCAACGCCTTGTCGAGATGCTCCTTCTCATGTGCCGCCGAAATCTGAACCCGGATGCGCGCCTTGCCACGCGGAACAACCGGATAGAAGAATCCGACTACATAAATTCCTTCCTCATAGAGTTCCCTCGCCATCGATTGAACGACCGACGCTTCGTGGAGCATGATCGGGACGATAGGATGTACTCCTTCCTCGACTTCGAAGCCGAGCCGTTTAATGTTCGCTCTGAAATATCTTGTGTTTTCCTCAAGCTTGTCTCTCAGGTGGGTGGATTGTTCGAGGAGTTCTATTGCCTTGAGGGTGCCCGCAACAACCAGAGGGCTAAGGGTGTTTGAAAACAAGTAGGGGCGCGAACGCTGTCGCAACAAATCTACAAGAAACTTTCTTCCGGAGATACAACCGCCTGAGGAACCGCCCAGCGCCTTCCCAAATGTCGTTGTAAGGATATCGATTTTGCCAAGAACACCGAAATATTCTCCGGTTCCTCTTCCGGTCTTCCCAATGAAACCTGTCGCGTGAGAATCGTCGACCATCACCAGCGCGTCATACCGCGCAGCCAGATCGCAAATGGCGGGGAGATTTGCGAGATGCCCGTCCATTGAAAACACGCCGTCGGTGGCAATCATGCGGAAACGTCTCTGCCCGGTTTGCTGGAGATGATGCTCAAGGTCATTCATATCCAGATGTTTGTACCTGTGCCGCTCTGCCTTGCAGAGGCGTATACCATCGATGATCGAAGCATGGTTCAACTCATCGGAGATGATGGCGTCCTCCTCCCCGAGGAGGGCTTCAAACAGACCCGCATTAGCATCAAAACATGAGGAATAGAGGATTGTATCTTCGGTCCCAAGAAACTCCGCCATTCTCCTTTCGAGCAGAATATGGAGATCCTGGGTCCCGCAGATGAAACGAACAGATGACATCCCGTATCCGTATTTTTCCAGGCCCGATTTGACGGCTTCAATCAAAGCCGGATGATCAGAAAGACCGAGGTAATTATTCGCACAGAAATTCAGGACCTCCTTAATCGTCGCTCCCCGGGGGTATTCCACCGCAATTTTTGCAGACTGAGGAGAATGAATGTATCGCTCTTCCTTATAAAGATCCGCATTTTGGAGCTCGATCAATTCATTGCGATAGAATTCAGACACCTTGCCGTTCTGGGCCATCTCGCACTTCCCTTCCTCTAAATGTCAAAGATCAATAAAACAATGATGGATTACTCAATATACCTTCTAAAGGCCATACATCGCAACTATTTCTTCTTTTTTCTTTCCGAGAATACTATACTTTGCCCCAATCTTGGTGAACGCCGCAATTGCCTTGTCGAGCTGAGCCTTCGTGTGATTTGCGGAAATCTGAGTCCTGATCCTCGCTTGTCCTTGCGCAACAACCGGGAAAAAGAACCCAACCACGTAAATGCCCTCCGCAAAAAGATCACGGGAGAAATCCTGCGCAAGCTTCGCGTTGTAAAGCATAATCGGAACTATGGGATGAAATCCCTCTTTGATATCAAAACCCGCCTGGGTCATCTTCTCCCTGAAGTAGAGTGTATTTTTCTCCAGGGTATCCCTGCGATCGGTGGACGAGGAGATCAGATCGATGACTCGGATCGATGCAGCGACGACCACCGGCGGAACCGTATTCGAAAAGAGATACGGACGTGCGCGCTGGCGGCACAATTCGACTATCTCTTTGCGTCCGCTCACACAACCCCCCGCGGCACCGCCAAGCGCTTTGCCCAGCGTGGTTGTGATTGCGTCGATCCGCCCCATGACGCCGCAGTATTCGTGAGTCCCCCTTCCTGTCTTTCCGACAAATCCAGTGGCATGGGAATCATCGACCATGACCATTGCATCATACTTGTCGGCGAGATCACAAATCTGGTCAAGTTTTGCCAGATCTCCATCCATCGAGAAAACCCCGTCGGTGATGATAAGGCGCAGCCGGCATGATTGCGTTTCCTGCAGTTTCTCTTCAAGATGAGCCATGTTCGAGTGCTTGTAATTGAAAAGCTGGGCTTTGCAGAGGCGCATGCCATCAACAATTGAGGCATGAACCAGCCGATCGGCTATCATCGCGTCCTCTTTGTCGAGTAACACTTCGAAAAGACCCGCATTGGCTTCCATGCACGATGGAAACAACACCGTGTCCTCAGTCCCAAGAAACACAGTAAGTTTCTGTTCCAGTTCCCGATGGGTATCCTGGGTTCCACAGATAAAACGGACAGATGACATCCCATATCCCCGGGTCTCGAGTCCGCATCGTGCAGCATCCAGGACAGCCGGGTGGCTTGAAAGTCCGAGATAATTATTCGCGCAGAGGTTGATAACCTCTTTCGGCTCCGCACCCGGCGGATATTCGACAACGATCGTCGAAGATTGCGGCGATTCAATATAGCGCTCTTCCTTAAATAAGCCCGCACCCCGTATGGATTTCAGTTCGTTATCGTAGAATACCTTCGCTTTTTCGCTGTAGGCCATAGGTCCTCCTTTACGATGGAACAAATTGTTGCAGGAGATTCATGATGTTGGTGACAGAATCGAACGCTTCTGGCGTCGCCTTTTCATCCGGGATCTTGATATTGAACTTCTTTTCCAAAAATGTCTTAAGCGAAACCATCGAGAACGAATCTACGATACCGCTTGAGATAAGTTTGGTCGATTCCGTAATCTCCTCCTTAGAATCCTCGTCGAGATACTCTCTCTTGATATACTCGATGATAAGTTTTTTAACATCTTCTGTCATGGATTTTCCTCTTCTGTGATATATAGGATAAATACTTTTTAATCATTTTCCAATGTCGACGTGTCGCCGATTTCCTCACCCCATTCCTTCGCACGAAGTAATCTTCTCATAATTTTTCCGCTCCGGGTTTTGGGCAGTGAAGCAACAAACTCAATCTCCTGCGGCATAGCGAGGGGCGATAGCTTCTTCCGGATGAAATTCATGATGCTCAACTCGAGATCTCCATCGGGTTGAAATCCGGACTTGAGCGCGACAAACGCCTTCACAACTTCCATGTTGATGGGGTCGGGCTTCCCAACTGCAGCGGATTCTGCAACTGAAGGATGCTCGAGCAGAGCAGATTCAATCTCAAAGGGACCCACAAGATGGCCGGCGGTGTTGATGACATCATCATCACGCCCGACGAACCAGAAATAGCCGTCGCTATCCATACTTGCCCTGTCACCGCATATATACCAGCCGTTCTTGAACTTTTCGTTGTAGGTCTGTTCATTATTCCAGTATTCCCGCATCATCGATGGCCAGCCCGGCTTTAATCCAATGAGCCCGACCGATCCAGCCTTCTGAATAGGCACGAAGGTTTTCGGGTGGATGATCTGCGCCTCGATGCCGGGAAAGGGTTTCCCCATGGAACCGGGCTTGATTTTCATGCCGGGGTAATTAGAGATTACTATTGAGCCGGTTTCGGTCTGCCAATACGTATCGTGAAACGGTCTGCCAAAGGCCTTTTCAGACCAGAGGACAGCCTCTGCGTTCAACGGCTCGCCCACACTGCACAGATGACGTAATGAGGAGTGATCATATTTTCTCACCACTTCGACCCCGTCTTTCATCAGGAGGCGGATTGCGGTGGGCGCCGAATACCATACAGTGACCTTGTACTTTTGAATAAATTCGTACCACTTAGCCGCACCAAAACCTGCATCCAGCACAACCTGCGTCACGGCATTAACCCACGGTCCGATGATTCCATACGACGTCCCCGTGACCCACCCCGGATCCGCCGTACACCAGTAAATATCGTCGGGTCGCAAATCCAGCACCCACTTCGTCGTCATATACTGGGCGATAAGTGACGAATGCACATGCAGCGCACCTTTTGGCTTACCCGTGGTTCCCGATGTGTAATGGAGCACCGACGGAGTTTCGCCGTCGACAGGGACAATATCAAACGAACCGACCCGCGGCATGCACTCCATCGAAAATGCAATTTCCTCCTTCTCGAGCTGTGATGCATCGGCATCTACGACGATGACTTTTGAGAGTGAAGGGAGATTGTTCTTGATTCTCCGGATTTTACCAAGATGTTTTTTCGTCGTCAGAATTGCCGCTGTTCCTGCGTCAAGAAGCCGGGTTCGAAGAGCCTCTTCACCGAACGCGGAGTACAACGGCTGAACAATCGCTCCCATTTTCAGTATACCCAAAAACGAGATGTAGAGTTCGGGTATCCGGTCCATAAAAATACAGACGCGATCCCCCTTCCGAAGGCCACAATCCTGAAAAAACTTCGCAAAACCATTGCTGAAGACACGCACATCGTCAAATGTGTATTTCTTGACCCCCCCATCATAACCTTCCCACATCAGGGCAAGCTTACTGCCCAATCCCATCTCACATATCCGATCGCAGCAAAAGTAACCGATATTGTATTTACCCTGAAATCCATAACAAATTTCTTCCTTCGCGCTACTCCAATCAAACACTTTATATTTCTCTTCATAAGATCCGATATTGCTCATAGTCATTCCTCCATGCAGAAATTATTCAATGAGGACAAATGCGACAGCGTAGTTTTTTGAAGAAGCATAACAAGCGTGAATTTGTGAGTGCCCTCCCGAGGGCAACCGTTTTTGGAGAACTCCCCCCAGGTGAGGATTGCGGTTACTCGCGACTTCAACATCTTTCCAGAACGATCCGTAGTGAAGACCGCATCCGAGCGCTTTCAATACTGACTCTTTCTCTGCAAAGACACGTGCTGCATGCGCTGCCATGCCGCATCCCCGCGAAGAAGGGTCTACTTCCGACGGAGAAAACACTTGATGGAGAAACTCATCATCATGCACCAGGTGCCTGAATCTGGCGACTTCAATGCAATCAATTCCGATTCCCGCGATCATTTCTCATGAACGATAAAATTGTGCGAACCCTACCCTTGCAACAAGGTTAAGGTACTTCATCTTACAAGTGGTAGGCCAATTCGAAAGAACGATCAGTCAACGAGTGGATAATGATGGGCCGGATCAATATAGAAAATTCTCGTTCAATTTCAAGGATTCATCTGGCGTCGAACCTCGGTCGTACAATCAGGGCCGCAGGAGGACTTTGAGTGCATCACCTGTGGCAATTGCACCAAATCCTTTCTCAAATTTTTCGAGAGGAATCTGATGCGTGACGAATCCAGAGGAGACAAAACGCTGGGCAAGGCCTTCTCTGAGAATTCGGGTCATCATATCCCATGTCGACCAGACCCGTCGACCGATCACGCCGTGGACAGTGATCCCGGGAAAAATGACATTCTTAGCAAAGTCGATCGGCATCGAGCCACTTGGAAGCCCGAGCAGGGAAATCTCGCCGCCCATGCGGAGGATATGAAACGCGTCTTCATAGGCATAATAACTTCCCGACATTTCAAGTACTGCATCCACGCCGGCGCCGTGGTTTTGACCTTTCGCCACTTTATAGAATTCCTTTTTCTCCGCAGAGTCAGAGACATCAAAACAATCGGTCGCACCAAGTAAATGCGCCATACGGAACCGACGCTGTTCGAGTTTCTCATGGGTGTTCTCACCATGGGAAGCATCGGTAACAAATATTCGCTTCGCCCCTGCTCCCTTCGCAATTGCCACCGTCATCAGCCCGATAACACCCGCGCCAAGAACTGCAACAGTTTTCCCCGCGATACTTGAAAGAGATTGCACTGTATGAGTGGCGTTCCCGATGGCATCCATAAAGGCTACAATCTCCTCCGGGATTTCCCCTGTCTTAAAGAGAAGGACATTTTCGGCAGGCAACACCACATATTCCGCGAATGCTCCATCGCCGTGTAATCCACGGATTACCGTATTTGTGCAGACATGGAACTCTCCCAATTTACACTGGGCGCACTCTCCGCAAGTCAGGTGCATTTCGGCTGTCGCAATGAAGTGCTCTTTGACAAATGACATAAATGCTTTGTCACGCGCAATTTCCTTCGGAAAGCGGTTCTTTACGAACTTTTTTATAGAAGCGTACTCATGAGCTTTTCTCACCACCATCTCAGCCAGATGAAGTCTCCCTGCAGGTCCGGCGTCGGTGACCTGGCCGCAGAATTCATGCCCGATTGTCACGTTTGGAGTTCTCAGTCCGGACATGCTGTTCTTCAACGAATCCTTTGACTGGTAAATGCCGACATCAGTCCCACAAATGCCTGCGGCCACAACTTTGAATTGGATATCATTACTACGCTGGACGACAGGAACGGGTTTATTCACAAGCGAAAGACCTTTCTTCCAGTCTTTATACAGCCTTGGTTTTTCTTTAACGATGGCTTTCATAGGTTTTCCAATTATTGTGTTTCTGACCTTACCAAACGCGCCGCAAACGATCCATCGATGTGGTGACGATGTGGAAACGTCTCGACGTATCCTTCGGGCGTGACTACAGCGTGATTGACGAACTGTGCAGCACTTTCGAGCCGAAAATCGGGATGGCGTCCCAAAAAGGATTGA
This sequence comes from Bacteroidota bacterium, assembly GCA_033852415.1. Taxonomy (GTDB): domain Bacteria; phylum Bacteroidota; class Ignavibacteria; order UBA10030; family SZUA-254; genus DATKPE01. The sequence goes on along the minus strand of JAWOMQ010000196.1, from coordinate 650 downwards.
ACGAGCTGTTGATTTTCCTCCGGTTCGGTTGTACACGTGCTATAAACAATGACACCGCCGCGCCCCACGAGCCGCGCGGCACTTTCAAGCAATTTTTCCTGCACCTTGACCAGAAGGGGCAAATCGTCCGGTTCTCGCTTCCACTTTATGTCGGGCTTTTTCCTCAAGACACCCAAACCGGAGCACGGCGCATCCACCAGAATCTTGGTGACTCCAGGCAAGGACAATTCCATCGCGTCGGCTGCCATCGCCCGCACATTTGTGATACCCAGACGGTTACAGCTGGTTTGAATCAGTTTCAATTTACTCTCGTATTTATCAACTGCATAAATACTCCCGCCGTTGCCCATGAGTTCGGCAATGAACGTGGTTTTTCCCCCAGGGGCGGCACACATGTCAACAATCGTCTCTCCGGGACGAGGATCGAGCAATAGAACCGGAAGGGCGGCGCTTTCATCTTGGATTGAAAATAGTCCATTTTGAAAAACGTTCATTTGCGAAATGGCTGACAGGCTCTTCACCTTAATAAAATAGTCTATAAGGCTCGATCCCTGATATGCAATGTGCTGCTGGTCGAGCAGAGCGAGAAACTCAGCGGGCTTCGTTTTCAATTTGTTAATCCGAAGAGTCAACCCGGGGACTTCGTTATT
>JAWOMQ010000182.1:0-32282 GCA_033852415.1 Bacteroidota bacterium | reverse complement strand
GACCGGGTGTTGTCGCCTGGATGATCGGGTTTGGTTTCTGACCAACCGCTTCGATAACGGTCTGGACCGGGATAACATATTCCGAACCTTTTATCGGAACAGGTCTTCGACGGCCCGATTCATCGGGCTCACCGAGCTCCATTTTCTGACATTCGATTCCCTCGACCCAATTATTCTTATCCCCCAGAATCCTTGTCGGGTTCGTCAGAAGGATGAATTCGATCCCCTCTTCTTCCGCATGGTGAATTTCTTCATCTCTCGCGGGCATTTCTTCGCGCGACCTGCGGTAGATAAGGTACGCTCGTTTGGCGCCGAGCCGACGGGAAGTCCTCACAGCATCCATAGCAGTATTGCCGCCACCGATAACAGCAACCTCGGTCCCGATCTTGATCGGTGTGTCGAATCTCGGGAACTGATATGCTTTCATCAAATTGACGCGCGTTAGGAACTCATTCGCTGAGTAAACGCCGCTGAGGCTTTCGCCAGGGATCCCCATAAATGTGGGTGTTCCCGCACCGGTCCCGAGAAACATAGCGCTAAATCCCCACTCACCAAATAATTCGTCGACCGTCGCTGTTCTGCCGACGACAAAATTTGTGTAAATTTCCACACCCAACGCCTTGATCCTTTCGGTTTCCAGGTCCAGAATATTCCTGGGTAACCTGAACTCCGGTATACCATACCGAAGAACGCCGCCAACAGCATGCAGCGCTTCGAAGATCGTCACCCGATACCCCAGCTTTGCGAGCTCCGCGGCGCACGTCAGACCTGAAGGCCCCGAACCGACAATTGCCACCTTCTCCTCCCGCCGTTCCTTCACCTCGGGAGCGACAAAGAGGTTGTGCTTCATCTCGTAGTCCGCAACGAAGCGCTCCAGTTTTCCAATCGCGACCGCGGGATGTTTTTTCCCAAGCGTGCAGACGGCTTCACATTGTGATTCCTGGGGACATACCCTTCCACAGATAGCGGGGAGGTAGTTGGCCTCACGGATTTTGTTCACAGCGCCGACATAATCTTTTGAGAACACCAGCTGGATGAAACTTTTGATATCGATCGTGACAGGGCACCCCTCGATGCATATGGGATTTTTGCATTCGAGACAGCGCGTCGCTTCCGTGAGTGCCCGTGATTCATCAAGTCCCAGCGATACCTCTAGAAAATTGTGCGATCGTTCGTCGGGGCTCTGTTCTATCGACGCCTGGCGGGGGAGCTTCATTCTCTCGGACGGCTTGCGGGGATTAACGTTTTCCATGAGCTGCCTCGCTTTCTGCGATCTGTTCAGCAAGTTGAGAATCGGAGATTCGTTCCAGATCCTGATAGGTTCTATTCCGCATGATCAGTTCGTCAAAATCGACGGCATGGCCGTCAAATTCAGGGCCGTCGACGCACGCGAACTTCATCTGACCATTGATGGTGACTCTGCAGCCCCCACACATACCGGTGCCGTCAACCATAATAGCATTCAGGCTCACATAGGTCTTGACGCCGTATGATCTTGTGAGATTCGAAACTGCTTTCATCATTGGCAACGGTCCGATAGCATACACCGCATGGACTGGATTGGGTCCATCAAGCAGATCTTTTAACTGATCGGTGACAAATCCCTTTCGTTTATATGAACCGTCATCCGTTGTAATGTAAAGCGTGTTGGAGATGTGCGCCATTTCCCGTTCCAGGATAATCAGATCCTTCGAGCGTGCGCCAACGATACTCAGGATCGTATTGCCGGCATCACGTAATGCTTTCGCGATCGGGTAAAGTTCCGCGGTCCCCACACCTCCCCCAATGCAGACGACCGTTCCGTGCAGCTCTATTGGGGTCGGTGTGCCGAGCGGCCCGACAACGTCCACTAAATTTTCTCCCGCGGGGATTCTGGATAAAACTTTTGTGGTTTTTCCGATCGCCTGGACAATCAGCGTTATGGTCCCCTTCTCTTTGTCTCCGTCGACGATGGTAAGGGGAATCCGTTCTCCTGTTTCGGCGACGCGGATCATGACAAAATTTCCTGCAAGTCGCTTTCGGGCTATGAACGGCGCCTTAATGACGAATTTCGTAATCGTCGGCGCAAGTTGTTCTTTTTCAATGATAGGATACATAATGTCCTGTCTGATAATGGTTGAATTTCACTCCGCTAACGGAACGACCTCTACACCAAATCCCATCCATGCCATCAGCGGACCCACATTTATTCCGGATGATATTGCATTAAACCCGACATATCGGAGGCAAGCTTTTCGTAATCTTTGGGCGTCAGGTTCTTTCGCGAAAGGGGAAACAGTATACTGTCTTCATCTGCAATGTGGATATTGAGCAGTCTTGCCAGGTACTTCGCCGCGTCGACCAGGTCAGGGATTGAATTCCCGAAAACTTTTCCATCCTCGATATCACCAACTATATCGCGGAGGCGATTAAACGCGCTCCACAGTTGGCGACGATTGTCTCTCATCTCATCAACCGAATCCGATGCGTATGGCTCAAGTAATGGAAACAAGAATTGTTCTTCGACCTGATCGTGACGTCTCAAAACGGTATCAATATAGAGGATTGCATCTGCGATCTGTTCAAACGCATCGGCTGAAAAGCCGTACATCTTTATCGAATCCGCTGCACGAGCAAGCTGGGACACATACTGTTCCCCGTCGCTTCGTTCCTTTGTTAATATTTTGAATGGATCCTGAAACTGTGTCACTGATATCTCACGCAATAAAATTTGTAGACAAATATGTACCGGCTTTCAATCCTCGTGCATTCATCATATTGGTTACCGCTTCACTTGATGTCCGCACTCACCGATTATACCATCAAGAGACGTGCCAGCCCATAGGGTTCATCCGCGCTAAAAATGCCGACGCAAGTGGATTTTTTTCATCTATTTAGAGCTTGAATCAGATGTTTTTTGCAGATATTTCTCAAGGGTGAAAGCTCAAAAAAAAGCCCCTTTCAGAAATGATAAGTGACTGGCTTGTAACCCTGAAAGCATCCAGTGGGGTGTTTCCCTTCTTGGCACAATGGTTGAATGATTAAGTTGTTGAAAATAATGTGATTGGCGGATCAAAATCTGTGCGATGTTGGATGCGCGTAAACACGGAGAAATGCCGGTCGGAAGTAATGCTGGCCTGCTCCTGCAGACAAAAAAACAAATCAAATTATTGACAGGTAAAAAGCAATATGGCACGGTACAAAATTGCATGGCTGCCCGGAGATGGAATCGGCGTTGAAGTACTGGATGCAGCAAAGATCGTCCTCAACAAGATCGCGCTTGATGCGGAATACATTCACGGGGATATTGGTTGGGAATTCTGGTGCAAAGAAGGAAACCCGCTGCCTGATCGCACAATTGATCTTTTGAAGCGCGTGGATGCCGCGATGTTCGGAGCGATCACTTCGAAACCAGTAAAGGCCGCACAGGCGGAGTTGGCTCAACATCTCCAGGGGAAAGGCCTTGTTTACCGCTCACCGATCGTCCGGATGCGGCAGCTTTTCGACCTTTACGTTTGTCTACGCCCGTGCAAAGCATATCCGGCGAACCCGCTCAATTTCAAAGAAGGAATTAACCTCGTCGTTTTCCGGGAAAACACTGAAGACCTTTATTCCGGCGTTGAATTCGCGCCGGTGCCGGCCGAACTTGTGACCACGCTTTCAAGTCTTTCAAAGCAATTTGCCCCTTTTAAAGATCTACCCGGAGATCAGTACGCCATCTCATGCAAAATCAACACGCGAAAGGGATCTGAAAAGATCATCAGGGCAGCGTTCGAATTTGCCAAACATAATGGCAGGAAGAAAATAACGGTCGTCCACAAAGCGAATGTTGTTCGCGCAACCGACGGCCTCTTTTTCGAAACCGCAAAAGCAGTGGCAAAGGAATATCCCGAAATATCAATGGATGACGCGAACATAGACGCCATGACCATGTGGCTACTCAAAAATCCATTCAATTATGACGTTCTGGTAGCACCGAATCTCTATGGCGATATTATTTCCGACCTCTGTGCCCAGATGGTTGGTGGCCTGGGGTTCGGATGTTCAGGGAATATCGGAGACAAACTCGCTGTCTTTGAGCCCACGCACGGTTCCGCGCCGAAATACACCGGGATGAAGAAGGTAAACCCGATCGCTACAATCCTTGCCGCGAAAATGATGCTTGACTGGCTGGGTGAAAAGGAAAAAGGCAAGCGACTCGAAGACGCGGTCGCCGCTGTCATCAGAGAAGGAAAAGCAAGAACGTATGATATGGGTGGGACGAGCACCACGTTCGACATTGCGAACGCTATTGCAGCGAAATTGTGATGTCATGTGATTCCCATATGATCATTTGTTCGCACGCTCGGGGGGATGGCTATGACCATTGCCCATCAATTCCCTCTTTCGAAAATAGAAAAGGTGAAACCGCCGCCGACAAACGGGTACGGATGAACGGTACAGCATTCTCTGATCCACCATTGAAGCAAGCAGGAGAGGGGATCAAAAAACTGAGTCGTACAAACATTTGAGATGGAACCATGAACCCCATCATCATACACGAAGTTGGCATGAGGGACGGCCTGCAGATGGAAAAGCAGGTCGTTCCCATAGATCAGAAACTTAAGTGGATTAAAGCACTCATCGATTCGGGCATAGATATCGTGCAGATTGGATCGTTCGTGCACCCCGAAAAGGTCCCTCAGATGGCGGACACTGATGCGCTGTTTGCTCGTCTCACAGCGGAGAAAGGCTCTCCCCGTAAGGTGATTCTTTCCGGACTTGTCCTCAATGAAAGGGGAATGGAACGCGGCTTCAAATGCGGGGTAGAGATGTTTTGCATGGGCGTGTCAGCAAGTGAAACACATAGTAAAAAGAACACCGGCATGAGCATTGCCGAAGCCGCAAACCGTATCATAGCAATGGCAAAGCAGGCAGCGTCGGCAGGTAAGCGTGTCCAGGTCTCGGTGCAGTCTGCTTTTGGCTGCGGATATGAAGGTCCGGTTCCGCACGAGAGAGTTCTGGCAATCGTGAGGAGGTATCACGAAGCAGGATTGACAAACATCAGCCTTGCGGACACTGCCGGTCATGCCACACCTGACCAGGTAACGCGTTTGTACGAATCGATTTTCGCAATTGATAATTCAATCGAATGCGCCTGCCATTTTCATAATACATACGGCATGGCTTTGGCGAACATCTATGCCGCAATGAAAGCCGGCGTGCAGAACTATGAAACTTCGGTAGCCGGCCTTGGAGGATGCCCGTTCACAAAAATTGCCGGGGGCAACGCATGCACCGAGGATGTTGTTCACATGATGCATCGTATGGGGCTCCGGAACGACCTCGCCCTTGGGAAAATTATCGATGTCGCAAAAGATGTCTCGGGTTTTTTCGGCCGGGAAATGTCCGGTGTCGTCTATAAGACAGGTCCTATTCCAGCGAGCCAGGCGACGCATTGATTATTGAATTACAGGAGTTACCTCTATGAAACTTCTTCAGGGTATCCGGGTACTTGACCTGACAAATGTTCTGTCAGGCCCGTTTGCTACATTGCACCTGGCGCTTTGCGGTGCCGAAGTAATAAAGATAGAAAACCCCACCGATGGCGATCTTGCACGAAAGTTAGGATGCGTCCCCAAATTTAATCAGATGTTGATGGGAACAAGTTTCCTGGCGCAAAACGCGAACAAGAAATCGGTGACACTCAACTTGAAAAGCCCTGAAGGGAAGGAAATCCTGAAGCGTTTGGTGAACTCAGCGGATGTGCTCGTTGAGAATTTCCGTCCAGACGTGATGGCCCGTCTCGGGCTTTCCTACGATTCGCTCAAACAGATTAATCCACGCTTGATCTATTGTGCTATTTCCGGATTTGGACAAACCGGACCGGACGCGCTCAAGCCGGCCTATGATCAGATTATTCAGGGATTGAGCGGAGAAATGGCAATAAACGGTGATGACCACCTGAGCCCCCTTCGTGCCGGATTCCCGGTATGCGATACTGTAGGAGGTTTGAACGCCGCATTTGCCATCATGACCGCTCTCTACAATCGGGGACGAACGGGCGAGGGACAATTTATCGACGTTGCCTTGCTCGATTCCATCATGCCGTTGATGGGTTGGGTTGCCGCGAATCTCCTTATCGGCGGGCAACAGCCGGTTCTCATGGGAAACGATAACTTTACGGCCGCCCCATCGGGTACCTTTAAGACAAAAGACGGCTATATTAACATCGCTGCCAACAAGCAGGAACAATGGGAAGCAGTTGCTGATGTACTCGGCGTGCCTGAATTGAAAACCGATCCGCGATTTCAGGAACGCGACACCAGAAAGAAAAACCGCAAAGAGCTCACACCTCTTCTGGAAAAGAAATTGGCTGAGCAGGATACAGCACACTGGGTTGATCTTCTGAACAAGAACGATGTTCCCTCGGGCGCAATTCTCACCCTTGAAGGTGCCCTGAATCAGGCACAGGTCAAACACCGGCAGACTATTCAATCCATTTGTGCTGACGAAATTGGGGAGCTGAAATTGTTCAATCTTACGGCGAAGTTCAGCAATGCATCATGCACCGTGCAGACACCACCACCACGACTCTCCCAGCACACCGAGGAAATCCTCAAAGATGCGGGATTTTCTGATGAAGACATAAAGAATTTCCGGGAAAAGAAAATTATTTAAGTCCAAATGTCTGGACAGTTAAGAAATTATCTCACTATGATAGAAAGAGGAACAGAATGGGAATGACGGTTGTAGAGAAGATTTTGGCTCGTGCGAGCGGCGCCGCCACAGTGAAAGCCGGCGATGTCGTGGAACCACGGGTCGATCTCGCGATGTCGCACGAGAACGCTGCATTGGTGATCAACCAGTTTGCAGAAATTTATAAAGGCACAGGGCTTGAGGCGGACGTATGGGATCCGGGGAAGATCGCAATCATTTTCGATCACCGCGTTCCTGCCGAGAGTTCCAAAACAGCAACGAATCAGAAAAAAGTACGTGAATTTGCGGGGAAACAAGGTATAACAAAGTTTCACGACATCAGAGGTGACGAGGGAGGAATTTGCCACCAAATTTTGCCGGAGAACGGTTATGTCCGTCCTGGAGCAGTTGTCGTTGGAACAGATAGCCACACGACAACGCATGGAGCGCTGGGCGCTTTCGCATTCGGCATAGGCGCAACGGAAATGGCAAGCGTCTGGGCACTTGGAAACGTCTTGAATGTCGAGGTCCCGGGAACGATCAAAGTGAACGTCAAAGGGAAATTCCCAAAGTATGTATCACCAAAGGATCTTATACTCTGTCTGATCGGCAAACTGACCGCGGAGGGTGCAAATTTTAAGGTGATCGAATTTCACGGCGATGCGATCAAAAAGATGCCTACTTCCGGCCGACTTGTTCTCTGCAACATGTCCGTCGAAGCTGGTGCCACGTCGGGGATAGTTCCGGCAGACGAAGAAACAGTGCGTTACCTGAAAGAAGAAGCGGGGGTAAAAGATCATATTACGCCCGTGCTCCCTGACTCTGATGCACACTACGACACCTTCATTGACATCGACGCCTCAGATTTGTCGCCGCAGATCGCGTGTCCTCATACCGTTGATAACGTAAAGGCAGTATCGGTTGTGGAAGGAACGAAGGTAAATCAGATCGTCATCGGGTCATGCACCAACGGCCGACTGGATGATCTCGAGGCAGCTGCAAAAATCATGAAGGGGAAAAAGGTGGCAAAGGGTGTCAGGATGCTGATCTTTCCGGCCTCGTGGCGCATATACAAGCAGGCGTCAAAGAGCGGAGCGCTCGGGAATCTTATGGATGCCGGGGCGGTCATCATGAATCCGGGATGCGGATGTTGCCTGGGCGTACATCAGGGGGCGCTTGCCGATGGGGACGTGTCTCTCTCCACCACGAACCGGAACTTCCTGGGCAGAATGGGGAATCCAAAATCAGACGTTTATCTGTGCTCTCCCGCTGTCGCAGCGGCGAGCGCCATAACCGGGGTCATCACTGATCCCAGAGAGTGAGCGTAAACAATGGCCAATAACAGTCAAAAGGTTGTGTTAGTATTGGGAGATGATATTTCCACGGACGTTATTTATCCGGGTAGATTTATGGCAACGGTTCTTCCCTCAGAGACACCACAGTACGCATTTGCCGACAAAGCCGAATTTAACTCAAAGCTCAGGAATAAAGAAATCCCCTCGGGCAGCGTCATAGTTGCTGGCAAGAATTTTGGTTGCGGATCGTCGCGCGAACAGGCTTGCTCGACATTGAAAGGTCATGAACTAATTATTGTCGCCAAAGGATTCGCGCGGATTTTCCTCCAGAATGCGGTCAATCTTGGTTTGAAAACAATTGTCTGCCCATCGTTCGAGGGTTCCGAAAATGACCTCCTGGAAATTACGGGCACGCAGGTTTTCAATAAATCGGCAGGGAAATCGTACCCGATTGTCCCGCTCCCGAAAGCCCGGCAAGAGATTACAAACGCAGGTGGGTTGATTCCTTATACAAGAAAACGGGTTTTGGAGCGAGCAGGAAAACTGTGATCGATCGGGTGTTCTGCCGTGTGATCGCCGCTCAGCGCTTGCGATACCAAGCCAACCCTCGTTAATCAACCATCGCGATTGTCATATCGCGGTTGAGCCCTACCTCCTCCCGAAACTTCTGAAGGAGGAGGCAGTGTTCCTCATGAGATCGAATCAGGGATAGGATCAGTTGCTGAGCATCGTATCCCACTTCATGGAGTGATGCCCGGTAAAATTCGATTACTTTTTGCTCCTGCAGCAGTGCCTTCTCAAGGACTTCTTCTATTGTCAATTCTGGGTGTTGCTCATCCATTGTTATCTCCTCATCCCTGCCCTTTGCTCAATACTGCGATTCAGGGATAGGATGGTATTCAACTGCAAAACCTCTCAGAAACGTGATACCATTGTCCGATCATCACAAGTTCTTACCTCCTGGCTGGGAAGCAGACTCATATTTGGAGGGGCATTTGGTCAATATTTCCGATGCGTGGAAACATCCCTTTTCAGCCCGGCCTTTTACGACAATGGCATTTGCCAGCTCAAAATTATTTGGTTTCGCCCCGTCAAAGATGACCTTCATTTCAGATCCGCGGTCATCCTTCATGAAAAACACAAATTGTCCCTTCTCGTTATCGTACCGCGTTTCTTTATCCTGCTGCCATTCTCCTTTCACCTGCACCCTTTTATGAGACGAAATGGCTCCCTGAAAGTCAGCATATTCCACGCTGGTTTGCACGAAGGATAGTGCTCCGAAAACGAGTCCGGCAAGAATAATACCGCCTCCAATGATAATCTTCACGTTCACGTCAACTCCTTCATTTCGAATGCTGATCTTCCAGCCTCGAAATTTTACGGTCCAACCTCCATAAATACGTAAAGATTCCCAGCCAGCAGATCATGACGATTAACAGAACAATGTACAGTGCGTTTTGAGATAAGAACTCGTACATTTATACTCCTTCCAAATGATTGCGATCTTCTAATACTAACGTCCGAATTTTCAAATTCAGCATCCAAACAAAAAGCGCAGTAAATCCCGCCAGCGAACTGAGGAAGACAAACAGCATGCTCCCATTCATGTGAACCTTCCCTTCGTTGTTGACAATCGGTTCCGGATGTAGACTCGCAACCATACGCGGCATGACAAAAATGAAGAACGGAACCGTAATACCGGCAATGATGGCGTACACGGCGGAAAGGGTTGCGCGTTTTTCATCGGCCTGAATTGCCGACCGAAGGGCAAAGTAAGCCCCATAGATCAGCAGCAATACAACGATAGAAGTTTCCCGGGGATCCCAGTTCCAAAATGATCCCCAATTGAACTTCGCCCAGATTGATCCGGTCACCGTTGCCAGGATGCAGAACAAAAGTCCCAGGCTTGCACTCGCGACCGATTTGATATCATCCTTCATCTCCTTCGACCAAAGGTAACGGATCCCAAATACCATTGAAGTCACAAACGCCACCACCGTCACCCATGCCATTGGCACATGAAAGAAGAGGATTCGAGCTTTTTCCTCAAGCCCGGGGATAATGGGAAATTCGTTCCAGCTCCGCGGTTCCGTCACTATGGGAAAGAGCAGACCTGCAGCGATGACAAGGCAAATCCATGCACCAAGAAGCAATTTAAGAAGAGTTTTCATTGTCCACCATCTAGAAAACAACCTTTGTGCCACTCCGGAGCCTCTGGAATGGAGGATTCAAGGAACATGTCTAAGATATTGATATGAATCCAGAATGCGAAGAAAACCAATTTTCAATTCTAGCAAAAATCGCGCGAACGTTTTCATAAGTGAGAACGAACCCATCCCCCACAGAAAGCAGGCCATAGAGCCGATTTTCTTCTTCGCATTTAGTGAACATTTTTGGGGGACTCGACACTAGATTCGACGCACTCAAGAACCAAAAGAACCCCGCCTTTTAGAGAAAAGGATCGTTTATAGGTCACAGGTACCCGGTGGGTCGGGCGGTCTTATCCGAGCTGAGCCGGATATTGGGATGGTTCCCTGCTGGCCTTCAAAAAGAACCAGCAATTCAGAAGCTATACTCCATATCGAAAACATCCACTTTGCCGTTAATGTGCTTCGTGCTGTCGATGATGTTTCCATTGAAGTCGATGACACCGGTATGGCATCGAGCGCAATTGGCAAGGGTTGTGGGAAAATGGCCGGTGGGTGGCAAACCATGGCAGCTGCCGCATGCAGCTTGTGACGTTCCGATCCATAAGGGAGAGCTGTTGTTGCCGGACATTGCTGAGTCTGCGTATGCAAATGGATAAAGTGAAGTCGATTTCTCCAGCTTCCAGTTACCATGGCAGAAGGTATTGCTGCACGTGAGGGAATCAAGAGCGTATGAGGGATGCGGTACAAAACTGCCGCTAGCTGTCGATTGTGTTCCCAGGGGACCATTGAAAATCACGCGGGCCCGCCCTGAATTGTCGATATGACCCGGCTCGTAGACTGTTGACGGCACATTATGACACTCGGAACACGCAATCGGTGACGTGAGGGAACTTCCCAACAAGTGGGACTGGTGTGCGCCAACTCCAGGGACCGTAGAAGCGGTGTTTCCATCCAGATCACGCGGAGGGGCTGCATTTGCGCCGCCATGACAGGTCGTACAGTTCTCCGGACCATTCGGCTTCTGGTGGCAGGTAAGACAGGAAACCGCGGTACGGCCGCCGTCATATGAAACGCCGTGGCACGCCCGGCACTGAATCATGTCCCATCCAGACGCTCTGATGAATCTTCCATGGAACCCTGTTGCCGTCGAGTCTTTCCATCCGGAACCATGGGGATATGACCGATGGCACTGAAAACAGGATACGCCGCTCGTTCCACCGCTATAGTTAATCCCATGGCACGACACGCATGTAGAGAGATCAAACTTATGAGCCTTGAGATACGTCCCATGGAAGTTAGCTGAGGTTGAATCTTTCCATCCAGCCGGATGAACTTTGACCGTGATGTCCGTAGGCGACTCCAGATCCTCCCTGAGCTTGGAACAGTGAAAAAGAGAAACCGCAATCCCCAGACTAATCACCCACGCCGCGATCCTCGTTGCACTCATAGGCTACCGCACACCCCCATTCTCGGTATGGCACAACGTGCATGTGGGATCGCTGCCTTGAACATCGTGGCATGCCATACAACTCTCAATATCGCGGCGCGCAAGCTCCGCATGCCTGCCACCGCCGGATCCTTTTCCAATAGTGGTAAACCCTGCGATATTATGTGACTCAGGTTTGAATTTTTGCTGTGTGATATCTCCTCCTGCTTCATGGCACGTCACACAGAACGTCTGTTGCTCATGGCACGAAGCGCAATCCAGTGCCTTCGATTTTGCATCGATACCGTGGGTAAAACGATAATTCAGACTATGAACCTGCTGGAGTCTCAATTGTTTAGGGGAATCCTTTGTCGAGGTGCGCGGCGACGGATCGGCCATTAAATCCCTTGTGCCGCTGAAGCTCTGTAACTCAGTCCCGGTATGGCAATCCTGGCAGAAGCTCTCAGTGTGGCAGGTTTTACAGGTAACATTTGCTATCCCAAGCCGGGTGAGTTTCTGATGATTCGTGTGAAAATCCGCCACCAGGTGATCGTCAGGAACCAGCGTCGTAAAATTAGTGTGGCAGGACTCACAATTCGTCGACACTTTTTGCTGCGAATGGCAATCCACGCAGGTATTCATCACCGGCATATTTCTTCCCGAAGCGAAGGTTACTGTGTCCAGACCTGAGTGGCACGTTTCACATTTGATTTCGTGTTTAGTTGTATGGAGCTCATGCGAAAAAATGAGCTCGCGTTCCGGGTGTGGTATCGGGACAATATTGTCGGGGGTAGTATGACAGTATCCGCAATTATTCGATATCTGCTCTTCGTGGCACGTCTTGCAGCTCTCATGGCTGCCCAGAAGTGTATCGGAAGAGAGTTTGCTTGCCTTAACAGAGACATGGCAATCCTCGCACGCGATTCCCTGGTCTTTCACGTGAAAGGTGTGTGAGAATTTTATAAACTTCGAATGATCCGGCTCCTGCCAGTACGATTTGGAAGGGACTTCCATCGCCACCGACACAGCGACGACAGCAAGGATAAAAAGGGAAGCAATGAGGGATCGACTAGTCATTGGCTGGCTTCCTTGTGCTGGAAGAGACCGAAATTATGGCTGAACCAGTAGTTAAGTTTCGCCAGCAACCGCACATCTCTGTCGACAACCTTGTTGTGCAGCCATTGAAGCTGGAGATCTGCGGAAAAGTGCGGCTCGGGCCGGACAACTGCTCCCAATGAGCCTGCAAACATTTTATCCGTCTGCGTATTCTCCTCACTGAGGCGATAAGCGGCATAGGAGAACCCCAGAGTAGGAACAAGCATCCGCTTGAACAGGGGAACCATACCCTGAAGATTGAACGAGTTAAGCACACCTGCGTAACCGCTACTCCCGGAATAGCTGGCGCTGGCATAGTCCGCATACATGCCAACACTTATCCGGCGGCTCAGTGCGTCGACATAACGCACGTACGCATATCTTCCAAAGACCCGGTAGGAAGGACTAAAGGCGTACTCGACACCACCTTCAGCCTCACGAATCGGAGAAACGGGAAACACCGTAAAGAACGAATTGAACGGAACATATGGCTCGCGGTAAACAAAATCTCCGGTAACCGACACATCGTTGTTTGCTTGCACTCGTGCACTGACTTCACCACGAAGACTATGCTTCAAGTTCAAATCGTAATCATACCGGCCATATGCTGAATATATGCCATCATGATCATAGCGCGCGTCAACACCGAGGGCCTGTTGTGCGCGGGAGTCCGGAACAATCAGAATCGTTGTTGGATTGAAAAGGGAATCCGGGCGGACGGTATAATAACTGTCACGCTCAATATGACGGTTCACGTAGCTCACACCCACCCTCGCATCCGAAATGAGCGTTGTGGTAATCTGTCCACCTACGAAAAAATTCTTATCGAGATCGTTAAATCCTCCCGATTTCAAATCAGGCAGAACATTCGCCCCGCCGTAGCCTGTCAGGAAAATCCGATCCCCCAAGCCCCTTCCCTTAATCAGCGCACCGTCGACTGTACCATTTCCGACCCCCGCGAAGACGGGAATTCTTCCGACACTCATATCCATTGCCCCGGCGATATTTTCCCATTTCAGAAAGATATTATTGAACCGGACCAGGGCATCGTCTCCAAAGGATTGGGTAACATTCGTAGCACCATACAGTGACGTGTGAAGGCTGAGATTATCCTGCGATACATCAAGGAGAAGAGTTTGAAACCCACGGGCCAATGTCTGAGAGACATCAACCGTGTCAAATTTCTGCCACACGTAAACTGAAGTGCTAAATCGCCCACTCACGAGTTGGGCAGGAGTCAAAGCGGGAAGGGCAAGGAGAACTATGAGAGCGACTAAACTCCGAAGGAGGTTCACTGAAGTATTCTCAAGAAGTCGTTTCTGCTGTCTCTGAATTTGCTTGGCACATTACCATGAATATCATACGCCTCTTGTCCCCAGCAACGCACATGAGAACGGCGGTCTCAGGATCCTCATAATACTGCCTGAGACAACCTTGGTGTCCGCCAATATAAAGATTCTCCACATAGTTTACAAACAATTCTTTTCTCAATGAGAGATAGTCCGGAAAGGTACTCTGGGAGATTGGACACCTGGAGGAGGATCTTGCGTCGTCATGTGATCGGGGATTGGGTGGCAGAGGCGCGGGTCAGGAATTGACCCGCGCCTACGCTCACCAAATGCCGCCACAGGTTTATTTCATAAAGACCATTTTCTTTACAGCCGAGAACGATCCTGCACTCATCCGGTACAGATAGAGGCCACTACCCACCACGTTGCCCCTGTTATCCTTACCATCCCACACAACATTGTAATAACCGGCCTGTTCGTTCCTGTCGACAATTGTGGCAATCTCAACACCAAGAGTGTTATAGATTGTGATTTTGACGTGTGAGTCTTTGGGAACCTGATAGCCGATTTGTGTCCATGGGTTAAATGGATTCGGATAGTTCTGGGCTAAGGCAAATTCTCTCGGTATACCGCCGTGTGCATCATTCACCCCGCTTACGAGAACTTCGACGCGGGAAGAGAGATCACTTTCATTCCCTGAGAAATCGAATGCCGTGACGTAGTAATAGTACGTTGCTCCTGCCTGTACATTCTGATCGACAAAGGATGTATCTGAGGTCTTTGTCACAGGAGTTGTCGCATGCGGGTCGAAGCCAGGGGTTGTACCTTTGTACACGGCAAAGTAGTCGAAATCCTTTGCCGGTGAAAGCTGCCAACCCAGACGGACGATGTTGTTTGCGACTGACTCATTGATACCGGTCGGAGGTGGAGGAGAGAGATTATCAACCGAATAACCACTGTCCGGCGGTGTACTGTACACGACCCCGCTGTTCGTGATACCGGTAATATAGAACATCGTCCGGACCACGCCGCCCGTGATCGTCGAATCGAACAAGGTTGGTGCGACGAAGGAATACTTACTCTGCTTCGCAGCAGGGACTGCGCCGACATACGTCCACACAGAACCGTTGAGCACATACTGCGAGCCGATGGTTCCAGCCGCAAACATCGAACGGAATGACATCGCCTTCGCTGCGCTGACTGTTGAACCGGGCAATGGATCCTGCCGCCAGACACCGTACTGTGTGACCGGGTCAAGACTGAGCAATTCGGTCGGGAATTCATCCCAAACGATCTGAACTTGTTTACCCTGATCGTTCGGTACATCCGTGATCGAATCGATGCTTGATGCTCCAACGGAGAGTTTCAGTTGCTCGATCGAGGCTGTGAGGAGTTCTGTTGCATATTCGTGATTGTGAACGCCCTGACTTCCATCATTCAGCACAAAATAGTAATTATACGCGCCTGCCTGCTTCGTCGGCGTCCAGAAATGATATGATGTATCGTTGTGTGCACGAGGGGCACCGCTCTTCTGCGGCAATAACGCAGCAAGGGTATCAAGAAGTGCCTGCACTTTACTCTGACTACTCTCGACATAACCCGGGGTAACCGCTGCGGCTCCACCGGTACCGTGGCACACGCATCCGTTTGTATTGAATACGGTGTGTGTACTGTCCTGTTCGTAGGCAACTTTAAACGAGTGATCGCCCAACTTGCCCTGGAGAGAATCCGCCGGGACTGCGGCCATATGGCACACGACGCATTTATCAGTGATACTTGTATGGGCGGAATTCGTGTACTTATAACCTGCAAGCTGCCACCCACCCCATGTACCAATGCCGGTCTGGCCGCCGTAGGGAATTCCTGTTGTACCGGCAAGCATCGGACCCTGGTGCGAATGATGCAAGCCGCGGCTGCTGATTCTGTTCTTGTGACATCCAGTACACGCGTCGGCAAGCGACGGACGACGGAGCTGTGCCGGATATTTCGCATCGTGCGGATCATGGCAGGCAACGCAGGTCACCGGTTGGACGTCAGTGTATGGAACAGCCAACGCACCACCGTTGATCGTTACGTCGACAAATCCCTGGCCGGTATGGCATTGCGCGCATGGATCGCGATTGAGAGCCTCGATGTCTTCGCCTTCGGAAACCGACGTAGCATGTGCAGATTGCTCCCATTCGAAATTCTTGGCATGGTGTGAAGGTGCGTCGTGGCACTGGCCGCACATCTCAGCCGACCAACTAACTGCAATCTGATTCTTATTGCTGGTTCCAAGGTGTTTGCTACCCGGCCCGTGGCAGTTTTCGCATTGTATGTTCGCCAGCTTCGCAACTTCAGGATAATGAACTTTCATCGAGTCCCAGTTGCCCGGAACAAGCGTATCCGGAAATGTCCAGCCATATTGGAGAGCGCGATCATCAAATCCCCCATTGACCGCAGTAGGGGTCGTGTTATAGCCGGTCGTATGACAGCTTATGCATGACGATGAGTAATGACTACCAAATGCTCCGTCAATTCCCCGGCTAAACATTGTCGAGTGTAACGTTCCACTCCATGGTGTAACCTTATCATCCACGACGCTACCGTCATGGCACGCACCACATTCGGGAGCCGTTGCAGATCCGCCGACAATAGTTCCAACACCAACGTAGTTTGCCGAATTAATATACTCTGTCACTTGTGCACTTGTTCCATTTGCAGTGGTGACGGTCAGACCAATCAGAAACTGACCCAGCGTATCCGGCGTAAACGTCGCGGTAAATCCTTTGAGACCATTGGCAGTGTCTGTCGGATTTATTGTTGCCACTGAACCTGCAGGCCGCGAGATAATTTGCCACGTTACCTGAGTCAATGTATCATAGTGCAGATCTGACGTGCTGGTACCTCTCACTGCCTTCGCTTCGAGGTACATAATGCTGCCTTTTCCTACATTTGGCAACCCGTTTGACGACGTCTTGAACTCGCCGGGGTTAGACCCAATGAGTCCGGGAGAACCGCCCCGTATCACAATCCTCGCCGTGGGAACCTGGGCAGTCATTGTCCCGACAACAGCAAAGATCAGCAGCAGGATAAAAAATGCTGTTGATAATTTCTTCATGTTGTTTCTCCTCATGTTTTCTACTTACGTTTAGATTTATTGATTGGAGTTTATCTGTCTTCGATTAAGACAAGCAATATGCCATAAATAAGAGATGCGGTCACAGCGCAAAACGCGAAATTTGAGTAGATTAACGGACTATCCTATCCTGACACGACAATCCCGCCGTAGCTTCTCAGAGATGAATCCGGGGTGCGCGAAATCACCCACTTCAATTGACCCAGACAAATGCGCCCCCTTTGGTCAAGGTTCCCCTGGAATAAGATTCTTTACCAGACACACAATCTCCTCCAGGTCAAATGGCTTATCAACAAAATAGTTTATTCCCAATGCGGAAGCTTTTGCGCGCGATGCCTCATCTCCGGATGCGGTCAGCAGAATAACCGGCACTTCCTTTGCACGACGTCTCCCTTCAGCAGTGACCGCAAAGCCATTTACATGAGGAAGCTCCAGATCGGTGATTATTGCTGCGAATTCCATTGTCTCAAGGAGCTTGAGAGCTTCCTCTCCGGACGCCAATGCTTTCACCCGGACACCCACCTTTTCCAATGCATTCCCGAGTGACCATCGGATCAATGGATCATCATCAAGAACCAGAACGGTAGGTCTTGTACCTGATGAGCGAGGATCTTCAGGCATATTATCAGCGTCCGACTTGGGGATCATGTGATATCATCTGCACGACACGGAACACAGGGCAAGATTTGTGCCAGCCAATGCTTACTCCGCCTGGCGTTGGGTTCTAGATAAACGGGAGAAATGAGAGGAAGGTGGGATTGCGGCGACAGCGTAAAAGATCTTTTGGGTCAGTTGACCCAGTCATGCGGAAGGTTTGTCGTGGCGCGTTTCACCTTTCTGAAGCAAATTATATTTCTTCATCCGGTAACGGAGGGTATCCCGGCTGATCCTGAGAAGTTTAGCTGCCCTGGACTGGTTGTAGGCAGATTTCTCAAGCGCCTGGAGCAGGGTCTTCTTTTCGACCTCAATCAATGAGAGGTCACTATCTTCTTCGCTGACACTCTTTGGAGAAGGATGGCTGGGATCATGATGGAACCGGTGCAGCTCAACGTCCTGCAACTCGACGACCTCACCATCATGGAGGAGCAGGGCTCGTTCCAGAACGTTCCGGATTTCTCTTACATTGCCCGGCCAGGAATACGTGAGAAAATTCTTCTTCGTGGCATCAGATAATTTTTGAAAATGTTTATGGAACTTAACGTTGTATTCTTGAAGGAAATAGTCTGCAAGAAGGAGAATATCTTCTTTCCGCTCGCGGACTGGGGGTGTTTGGATAGTCGCAACGTTGAGGCGGTAATAAAGGTCTTCCCTGAATGCCCCTTCCGCCACAAGGTACTCAAGGGGTCGATTTGTTGCTGCAATGACCCGGACATCGACAGATATATCTCTGGTCCCTCCGACCCGTTGAAATGTTTTCTGTTCTATGGCACGCAGCAGCTTCACCTGGATGCGCGGGGCAACATCGCCAATTTCGTCCAGAAATATTGTGCCTCTGTTTGCAAGCTCAAAGATTCCGTTCTTCTGCGTCTTTGCATCGGTAAATGCACCTTTCTCATGACCGAAGAGTTCACTTTCGACCAGATTCTCCGTCAGCGTGGACATATTCACGACGATGAGCGGATGTTCCCTCCTGTCGCTCAGAAAATGAATAGCCTTCGCAACCAGTTCTTTCCCGGTTCCACTTTCACCGGTTATCAGGACCGTCGTGCTGCTGCTCTGGGCAATTTTCTTGACATCCGAAAAGACCTTCCTCATCGCGGGTGAATTCCCGATCATACCGCAAAACCCGTATTCCTTTTCCTGCTCTTTGAGAAAGTGTGCAACTTGTCTCTTGAGCTGAGTTGATTCGAGTGCTTTTTCGATGACAATGAGGAGTTCTTCGTGATTGATGGGTTTTGTCACATAATCAAACGCGCCAAGCTTCATTGCCTGGACAGCCACTTCTGACCGGTCCACTGCCGTCAGCATGACTACCGGAAGTGTTTTTCCAAGAGCAGTCAGCTTCCGCAGGAGGTCGATGCCGGTTCCGTCAGGAAGGTTCTGATCGAGAATGATCAAATCAACATTTTCAGCCTCAAGATGTGCTGATGCCTCCTGGATGGTTTCTGCTTCGAGAATCCCAAATCCCTGTTTCGACAATTCCTGGCCGAGGGACCAACGGATCAACCGCTCATCGTCCACCAAAAGAATCATCTCTCCCCTCATCTTCTAAAGCACCCCGCTCTGTTGTTGTGGAAGAATGATCGTTACCGTCGTCCCTTCACCGACTGTGCTATCTACAGTAAGAGTTCCGCTATGCTGTTCGACGATCCTTCGTGAAATCGTCATCCCGAGCCCAGTGCCCTTATGCTTCGTTGTAAAAAAGGGTTTGAAGATCTTATCAAGGTTATCCTTCGGAATCCCCGCTCCGGTATCGAGAATATGGATAATGACCGACCCTGCATTGACCGTCGCACGGACAGTAATAACGCCGGCCTTCTCAATTGCCTGAATGGCATTGAGGGTGACATTCCACAGAACTTGCTGTATTTGTCTGCCGTCGGCAAAGATGATGATCGGGGTAGTTCCCAGCTCTGCATGAATGGCGATCTCTTTTCCCCTTTGCTGCCGGTTTAATACGAGGAGAGTTTTTTCGACAAGCCCTTTCAGATCCACGCTCGCGAACACCGGTGAGGAGGGCCGTGCATATTGGAGCAAATCATTAACAACGTGTGTCACGCGTTCCAGCTGGACTATCATTTCCCCAATGATATCCTTTTTGACGGGGTCGATGTTAGTCTCGCTATCAAACACCTGGAGCGCACCAAGAACCCCCGCAATTGGATTCTTGATTTCATGAGCCATGCTTGCCGCCATTTCACCCGTTGCAGCAAGCCTATCCGCGTGTTCCAGTTGTGATTGATGCATCTCGATCAGTCGCTCATTAGCCTCGTTCAACCTATCGACAAGATGATTAAAGTTCTTACAGAGCTCCGCAATTTCGTCGCGGCGCGGAGGTATCGCCAGGAGAGGAAAAACGGCCTTTTCCCCATGTTCCAGGATCTGGACTTTTGATTCTATCTTACCGATGTGGGAATGCAGCGAACGAACCGGACTTAAAACGAGAATGGATAGGGCAACATAGATCAGGATGCCGAGGCCGGCAAAAATTATGACAGTCATGGTGATATTCGTCGTGCGGTGTTGAGCCGCAAGCGCGCGAAGATCCGCCATCGAGACCTTCAGCGCAAAGTATTTCGCATGTGGAACTGCCCCAGAGGCAAATGCGAGGGAAGCGTCCGTCACCGGCTGCAGGGAACTGATAACGTACTCGTATACAGAGTCATGTTCTTTGACAGTCAGATACTTCTCCGATCCAGATGCCGGCACATCGTGAAAGTCCTGCAGCGGGAGAGGATTCGGTAGCGGTAAATCTCTTGCACGCCAGAGGACAGCCCCGTCATCGGCGACAAGAAAAGCGTCAACAATATCCGGCGATTTTACTGCCAGCCTGAGCACATTTCTGATCTGAGCGCTGTCGTCGACTTCGATGGCGTGATCGAGGATTCCTGCCATCAGGGTGATGATTCCGTGTGCTTTGACTTCGGCCTGTGTTTCGAGAATCGCGTATCCGGTGCGTTGAGCAAAGAACACAAAGGAGCCCCAGGCGAGCAGCGATGCCACAACAACTGCCACCGCTACTTTCTTTCCCAGCGAAGGAAAAAGCTTTTCAAGCAAATCCCTCATCGATCTCCTCGTATAGTCATTCAACAACAGATGAATACTACGTCATCGTCGTAATATCGCCTTCGCGTCCCCGCGTTCGCCTCCGGAAAGCGATCACCGACCCAGCCATGATGAAAACAACTCCGGTCCAGACCACCATCATCAAAGGTTTTACACTGATTTCCAGAATCACCTGCGGCAGACTCATGGCAGCCGCATGTTCGGAGATGCCTTGAACTTCCAGATAAATTTTCTTTTCTTCGACGCTTATTCTCGTCAACACCATACTCATATTTGAAGTGTCAGCGAGATCGTCGGGATTCCTCCGCAGGCTAACGGGGACCAGCTTCCGCTCGCCGTTCTGTTCAAAAACCAGCCTCGGGGTATACTCTTCCGTCTTACCTGCATGTGCAATCTCAAGGACAGCACCGACCGACATCGGGCCGGGCTGGCCATGCTGCCCCACATCGAAACGTGCAAAGGTGACCTGGTAATTCCCGACAGGCACCGTCTCTCCTTTTGTAATTGCGAGTGTCGGCTGCTCATTCTGAGGTTCGGGCACCTTCATTTCGACGGGAGAAATGTAAAGATCCTTAAGTGGAAATATTCGGATATCCGGCTCGCGCATCATCGCTTTATTATACTCACTGAAGTAAAGCTTTGGGAAGGCAACATACGAGGTTTTTCCATCCGTGACGCCAATCTGGATCTGCGGTTTCATCTCTGTCTGATCACGCATCCCCTCAAATGTGAACTGGTACCCGAATGCTCCCCCTGTCTGACCCTGCTGAAGAACTACGCGGGTCGTTTCATCGAAGCTTCCCGAACCAATGATGCCCACGAGGAGGAGTCCAACTCCTATGTGAGCAAGCGGCCCGCCGAGGTTCCAGAATCCTGCACGGTATTGACGTACTGCGATGATCGCATTGCTTATCAATCCAAAAGATGCCGACCCGACAAACAGCAAGAGCGCTGGCGACGTAACACCTCCAACATAGGCGATAACTCCCGCCAGCACAGTCAACAACAAAGGGACAGACAATTTCTTAAGCAAACTAGCCTTGTTCTCCCCGCTCCATCCTAAGAATGGGGTGACTCCCAATAAAAGCGCGATTGCAATCGCAACCGGAAAATTCACTTTATTGTAAAAGGATACATCCACCTGAGAAGCTTTCCCCCACAGGCCAGTGAAGATTGGCGACGACATCCCAAAGAACGTAAACAGGGCAGCGGCAGACAAGGCGTAGAGACTCAACAGTACCATAACCTCACGGTTCAGGCCGGATATATTGATTTTCGGAGACTTCAGTTCACGGAACCGGGTGACAAAAAGGCCAAGACTTACCACGAAACCGGCGGCGATAATACCGATGAGATAGTTGCCAATCCCAAAGTCCTGAAATGAGTGAACCGAGAAATCCTGGAGAACGCCGCTTCTCGTTAAGAAAGTTGCATACAAGACGAGGAGGAACGAAATGATCGCAAAGAAGAGATTGGTTCGCACCATCGCCCCTTTGTTTTTTTGGATCAAGAAGCCGTGAACAAGCGCCAGGAGAGTCAGCCAGGGAACCAGCGAGGAATTTTCCACCGGATCCCAGCCCCAGTATCCACCCCAACCCAAGACCTCATAGGCCCAGAATCCTCCGATAATGATACCAGCCCCAAGCATGGTCGCAGCGAACAATGTCCATGAGAACCCCGACGAGTGCCACTGAACATATTGTCTCCTTTTGAGCGCCGAAATCGCAAGGGCAAATGGAAAGACCGCCGCGGCATATCCCACAAAAAGAACCGGCGGATGAATGACCATCCAGAAATTCTGGAGTAATGGATTCATACCCGATCCGTCTGCGGGCGCATTTGCAGACACATTAAAAGGGCTCTTTACGATCATGAGGAGTGCAAGGAATCCAATGTAGACTGAAACGATCCCCATCGCGAACGAATCAAGAGGATTGGATTTTCGTAGGAAGACAACACCCATCACAGAGACAAACAACGTCCAGAGAAGGAATGTCCCTTCCTGTCCGGCCCAGAACGCCGAGATCTGATATAACAGCGGCTGGGACATCGAACTATACTGTGCAACATAGGTGTACTGAAATTGATGCATCAGGATGATGCCAAACAATAACCCTGTGCAGATGATGATTCCGGCGACCGTCATCCGGTACAGCAGCATAGCTGACCTCGCAGTTGCAGCATTTTTTCCATAACGGAAAAAAGCGACTGCAGATGCAACCGCAGATAAGAACGTCAAATCAATTATGATTGAGCCAAAACTCATATAATTACTTTCGCGTATTGTTATTAACTATTGAGATGAGTGGAAGCTGTATTCTGTCTCCGCTCGATTCTTCGTATCGTAAAATACAATGATAGCGCAACGATTGAAATTATGATTGTCGCCACTCCCAGTCCCCAGCGCCGGAAATAATACTCATCGATTGCGTGCCGGGCATCCAGTTCGACCCCGGAGGAGACACTGAGCCCTTTATCCGCGACCTCACGGAATTTATCGATATTGAAGGCATGGATAATCGTCCTGGATTGTAAGCGCGCCTGGTGAGCATCGCGGAGTTTGAACCTCTGCTCAGATATTTCCATTCCCTTCTGCTCGGCCTCATCGATCAATCTTGTGGCTGCAGTCTCGGACATCCGCAAACTGTCCATTTCCTGTCTCATCTCCCTCGCCACCGTATATCCTTTTGGATTCTGAGTAGTGGAGTGACACCTCCCGCATGCTTCGCCCGGTTGGACAGCGATCAGCGAATCAGTCGCCGGGAGAATTTCGTGATTTGAATGGCAGGTCTCGCATTCAGGCAAATTCTGATCATCAAACGCTTTCTTATGCGGGCTTGATGAGAACAGGTCTGCGTTCAGTGCATGGCAAGAACCGCAAACTTTCGAGACCGACTCCACGCCGGGAGGAGTCGCCCCGTGGTTTCCATGGCAATCATTGCAGGCCGGCGCAGCAGCATCGTGCCGTTCCAGCAACGCCACACCGTGGACACTCTTTGAAAACTTCGCATACTGATCGGTCGGTATCCTATACTCTTTCATGTACTCCGGATCGCTGTGACATTTGGAGCATGTCAGGGGAATATTGACTGCATAGATGGTCGATTTAGGATCCTTCGCAGAGCGGATATTATGGCTTCCATGGCAGCTCGCGCACTCTGCCGGTTTCACATCTCCCTTCGCATTCAGTATGCCGTGAATGCTTGTGCGGTACTTCTCAACCTGATCAACCGGTAATGCAGGATTGTACTGTCTCATATACGCCGGGTCGGAATGACATTTTCCACACGTCATCACCACATTGACCGGTGATACCGGAGAAGACGGGTCCTTCACATGCACAATGCCGTGGGCGTTATGGCAGGTAATGCATTGCGCGATGTGCTGTTTCCCGTCCAACGTTAACCTGCTATGAACGCTCGCCTGAAGGAAATCCCATTGATTTGTGGCAAGACTTGAGCCAAACGACTTCATTTTATCGGCTGATGAGTGACACGTTGCGCACATCTTCGATATCTGATCCCCTCTTGGCACCCCAATGAAACCCGCCGTGGAATCCATCGCTTTCTCCATGTCCTCCGCATTTGCATTTCCACCGTGACAACCCGAGCACGGAATTCCTTTTGCGAAGTGGACATCCTTCCTGAACAACGATGACGCCTTATCGCCAAGAGTCGTATGACACGTGAAACACTGATCTTCCGCGACGGCTCGACCAGCGGCGAGGGTCGCAATCAAAATGAAATTCACGAAAAACAATATTCTGACCCTCATGCGAGCCATCCTACGATGGTGAGTGTAATGATGTAGATAACGACAAACAGACCGATGTAATTCACAAACCTGTTTTGTTCTCCGCTTGAACTTTTGCGATCCCAGAACGGAATAAGCAACCATAATAATCCCGCGCAGCCGAACAACATGATTCCCAGGATCTCACCGTCGAACACCAACACTTTCCCGGGGATGAATTTCAGTGTCTGGAACATAAAGAGAAAATACCATTCCGGCTTAATTCCAGCAGGTGCGGATGCGAAGGGATCGGCCTTCTTACCGAGCTCCCAGGGAAAAAAGACCGCCAGGATAGCAAGCAGGTTTAAGACAATGAGCCAAAACAGAATATCGCGCAAAAGAAAATTCGGGAAAAAAGGCATGGTCTTCGCGGGTGCGCTGGACTCCTGCGCAATTCCGAGAGGTTCGCTCATCCCCTGTCGCTGCACCAGCACCAGATGGATGCCCAGGAGAACCGTGAAGATTCCCGGGAACACAGCCACATGGAATCCGAAGAATCGTGAAAGTGTTGCGCCGGTCACTTCGTCGCCACTTCTCAGGAACATCATGATCGGCTTACCGAGAAATGGAACAACGCCGGCGATATCTGTGCCGACCTTCGTCGCAAAAAAGGCGAGCTCATTCCACGGCAAGAGGTACCCGCTGAATCCAAACCCCAGCGCGAGAAAGAACATAAGCATGCCGGTCAACCATGTCATTTCCCTCGGTTTACGGTATGCCTTCCCAAAATAGACGCTGAACATATGAATCATTGCGGCCAGGATGAATAAGTTGGCTGCCCAGCTGTGAATCGAGCGGATAAGCCAGCCGAACTGGACTTTCGACATGATGAACTCGATGCTCTCGAAGGCAAATTCTTCACCGCTCTTGTAATACAAGAGGAGAAGGATGCCAGTGACGACCTGGATGATAAACAGGAAAAGAGACACGCCACCAAAATAGTACCAGATCGAATGGCGGTGGAGCGGGACATATTTCTTTCCCATGAACTTGACCAGATCTTCCAGCTCGACCCGTTCATCAACCCATCGATACATTTTTCTCAGATATGTTTTCATGACTTTTTCGAGATTGTCACCTCGTCTCCCTGAACTATAACTCTGTATTCATCCAATGGACGCGGCGGCGGACCCGAGACATTCCGGCCGTTAAGATCGTACTTCCCGTTATGACAGGCACACCAGATCAATCCGAGTTCCTTTTTGTACTGGACGGTACAATCAAGGTGTGTGCATACCGCGGAGAATGCCCGAAAGTCACCGTTGGCCAGTCTCAGAAGGATCACCGGCTTGGAGCCGAACTTCACAATCGCACCGCTATCCTTCTGAATGTCGCTGACTTTTCCCGCCTTTACGCTCGACACTTCGACCTCTCCCTGCTTTGGGGGTTTGAGGTATGAAAGAATGGGATAGACGACCGCCCCAACAAGCGCGACTACACTTCCCGAAAGAATAAGCTTCAGAAAACCCCGCTTGCTCTCACTTTCAATTGTCCCATTTGTATTCTGCATGAACTCCCCTGTATCTTATTGATTACTATTATGACAATCGCTGCAATTCATTTCCTTCCACGCATCACCGATGTCGACCGGATGGCGGTAGTCGATGCCACCGAGAGAAATCCGGAGCGTGTCCTGTTCAAACTTCTGTGCGAGGATGGTATGGCAGGTGTTGCAATCCCTCGAGAGGATTTCGCCCTTCTCGTTCTTGTGTTTCCCGTCGTGACAGCGAAAACAACCCTTATAGTAGAGGTGGCCGAGATTGTCCGGGAATTTTTTCCAACTGACGTTCATCCGGGGGAAATAGTTCCTGCTGTATATTCTCTGAACCTCCAGTACGGTACTATCGATCGCTGTCTTCCTCGCATCAGCGATCGCAGGATAGTTCTGGCGGTAGAATTCGCGGATGACAATCCCGATACTGTCCAATGCGGATTGTTTCGTCGTGTACGGGCTCTCAAGCGCTTTGACAGACACACTTTTCGCAAAGGGAAGATCAGGTCTGATCCAGCCAAGAGTCATAACATTGTTGACGGAGAGGGCTGGCGGGTGGTAGATATGGGTCGGACGGTTATGGCAATCGATGCAATCCATCTTTCTGGTAAACAGCTTTTTCAGTGAATCATCCGAGATATTCAATTCCGTATCACGGTACACCGTCACGGTCCCGTCCGGCTTTTTCGACTGGACCCAGGGAATGATCTGGCGTTCCCGATCGAGGGCAGCGTAGTTCACTTCGTTGTTGATATTCATGTGCCAGTGAATCCCTGATGTCGGCCCGGCTTCGATGTTACCCCCGCCGATCTTCATCAAGAGATTCAATGTCCACTTTGTGTTTTTCTCGTCCGAGAGAAAGTAGGTGTTTGTGTGAAGCTTTTCACTGAAGAAATGTTTCGGCCAATGACATTGTTCGCATGTCTGCTGTGCAGGGCGCAGATTTTCAATGGGAGTCGGGATTGGTCTTGGATACTTATTGAAGGTCACAGCATAGACCTGGTAGGAACCTGACAGTTTTGACTTTACGAAATAGCTTGCTCCCGAACCGATATGGCACTGGACGCATCCAACTCTTGCATGCGGAGAATACTGGTAGGCAGTGTATTCCGGCTCCATAACAGAATGACAGGTTTCACCACAGAATTGATCTGATTCAGTATGTTCATAAGCCTGATAACTGCTGAAGCCAAGGATCCCCAGGAAGAGAAATGTTCCAAGCGCTATAGTGGTCAGCGCAGCACGGTGTCGCGGCAGATTCAAATCAACCTGCGGGAGCCGTAAGCCGTGCGGTTTCCCCAGTCTTTCCCGACGATGTTCACGCAAAATACCGACCGGGATGAGTATCAGCCCAAGCACAAGAAAAATCGGGACAATCACGAACGCGAAAATCCCCATATAGGGATTGGGATTTTCGGAGGTTGCCTCCAGCAGAATCATAAACAGAATGATGCCGATGCTGGTGGCGGCAACCGCTGTGCCGATCAGTGTGATGATGTTATAGAACGATTGAGGGAAAATTTTTCTCATAGTGTCTTCACGATAACCCGGCTGATCCCTGCGGGGAGATACGCCGGGTGATCACCGATACGCAAAAATCATTGCATAGATTATCCAGATAACGATTCCAAAACCGGTAGCCAAGGCAGCCCAGCCGAATATCCTGACCGCTCTGATAACGATCGGCGGATAAGATTCAACCAAATTTTGCTCGAGCTTACCGGATTGAAGAAGAGCTTCATACTCTGCCGGTTTGTCCCGCTTCAGCTCTTCGAGATCCATGCGACCCGTAAAGATAACAATATCCATCGGAAATTTCTCCGGTCGCAAATGAGTGTTAAAAAAGTGTACTGTAAAAATGAATCCCACTGCCAGAAGCGCTTCATCGCTGTGAATAATCGTTGCGACGTTAATAAAGGATCCGGGAATCACGCGTGTGAAGAACTCCGGGAACCACAGCATTAAACCGGTTGAACCGATTACTGCTATTCCCCAAAATACTGCAAAGTAATCAAATTTCTCCCAATATGTCCAGCGCCCGTATGCAGGTCTCTGTCCTTTTCCAAGAAACCACTTTACCGAAGCCACAAAGTCTCTCAGATCTTTTCTGTTGAAGAGCATCGAATCCTGACCGAAAATAAATGACCTCCACGTTCTTTTCTCACGCCGTTTCATACGCACAATATCAACACAATGGGTGATAAAGATCCCAAACATAAGAACAGCAGCAAATCTGTGAATATATCCCGCCGATTCGAATCCACCAAGAAAGTGTGAGATTATAACCGCCCACTGTGTGTACGAAAATTTCAGGGTCATCCCGGTTAAGGCAAGACTCATGAAACTGATGATCATGACAATGTGGAGACCCCTGTTGAGTCTTTTGAACCGCACATACTGATGGTCCGAACCGGAGGGCTGAAAAGAACGCTGCTCCGCGGACTCTGTATCTTTTACTGCTGGAATATTTTCTTCCTCTGCCATGCCGAAATCAGGATTTGTAAGATTGCCTTCGATGCTTGCGTCTCATCTGAACGGCTCTGGGGATCCACAAAAGGGTGTGAACACCGCCAAAAACAAAGGTAACGACAAGAAGTGAAGTCATTCCCCAGAATGTCCAGAAAAGAAAAGGATACTTTTGGGGATCGTGGTGCGTTGCGTGGGTCAGGTATCCGGCGAATCGTCTGGTGGCCCCCTCATGACATTTCTGGCAAGTCTGCACGACATTTGCGCGGCTCAAGTGCGAGTTAGGATCGGCCACCGGAAGGATGTCGTGAGAACCATGACAGTCGTAGCACTTTGCCGTCTTCGTGTAACCAAGTTGTGAGACCTTTCCATGATAGGTGTCAAAATACGTTTTCGCAATTTCGCTGTGGCAACGTCCGCACTGCTGCATGATCTCAAGTTTAAATCCCTGCTCGTCCGTACGACGGATCGTGTGTGCCGTGTGGCAATCACTACAGACGGGCAGTGCCTTGTTTGTCACTGTCACGGCAGGCGAGTGAACACTTTTCTCAAATTGTTCCTCGATCCCATGATGGCATCGGCCGCACGTCTTGGGGAGGTTTCTGGGATTGACGCTGGACGCCGTGTCCTTTCGGGGAAGCACATCGTGCGCGGTGTGGCAATTGGTACACATCGCCGTCACCGTCAGGCCGCTCTTCATAAGACCTTTACCATGAATACTCTCCGTGTAGCGCTCGATAATCTGATGTTGGTCGCCAACATAGCGGATTGCTGCCTTCTGGCCTTCGCGATGGCACCGCGCGCACAGATCGGGAACGTTCGTGGGAAACGTCGCCGATTCCGGGTTATCTTTACCTCTTACCCCATGGGTTCCATGACATTCTTTACACGATGGCGCGTTGGGATCGCCGCGCTCCGCAAGGGTCCCATGCACGCTTTTGTTGTAGAGTTGGCCGATCTCGGCGTGGCACGAGGCGCAATCAACCTTTTTTGTGATCGTCTCACACGGTCTGACATGAGACGCATTAACCTCCGAATGGCATTGGCTACACGCAGTTTTCCCATGTTTCGATCCGGCAACTTCCGCGGCATCCACAAACAGCGATCTTCCATCGATGGATGATTTCAACTCTTTCTTTTCGTGACATTGCAGACAATCCCTGTCTGCCATCCCCTGCGAATAAAAGACATTCCTGATTTTGTGTGGTTGATGACAATCGACGCACGCGGGGAGAACATTGGCTTTCTTTTCCCACAACTCTCCCTTAATGATCTTCCGGTGAACCTGTTCGATCTCCGCATGGCACTTCGTGCATGTGGCGGCAATATTTTGCCGAGCGATTGATGATGCCGGGTCTGTATGGGGTAAGATGGAATGCGCAGTATGACAGGAGGCACAGCTTGGGGCAACAATCAGCCCTTTTTTCAGCAAACCCTGCCCATGGATACTCTCCGAAAAATTCTCGAGGATATGATCCTCATGTATCACACGCTGTTTCTGGACAGGCGCCCCTTCCTGATGACACTTTCCGCATGTGAAGGGAATATTCAGCGGGGCGACCGGCGAATGTTTATCGTTGACCGCTAAGATCTCATGCGTACCATGACAATCATAGCACCGTGGCGCAAGGGGATCACCATGCGCTATCGCCTGACCATGAAGGGATTTTTCGTGCTCTTTCTGCTCGTTGCTGTGGCATGTGCCGCATTGAACGGGCTTGACGCCGGGATCATGAGGGAGTTCCTTTCCCTCCAGATCCGCGTGGCATGACACACAGGTGAGCGAGGCATGTATGGAATTTGAAAACCCGTGCTCATCGACGTAGACGGAAATCGTCCTTCCTTTCCTGCTCCCTGTCAACGACTTGTCGGAGTGACAACTCAGGCAATCGCTGTTTTCCTGGGCACGGCTCAACGGTGGGCTAACGCTGGCTGCGAGAACAAACAATAGCAGTGCAACAATGGCGGAACGCCGGGATGACAGAGCAATTCGATAAGACATTTCCGCATTACAGCATGATATGAACGGACGGAGGTTCATCAGGCGAACTTATTTCCCGACTTCCGATTCTTTTACAACGGGGGTAGTATCCTCACCTGATTGTGCTTCCTCCAAGGACTGCTGCAACTCGCGTCGTTTGATTTCTTCGAGCTCAAGAGCATGTTCATCCTGCATCTCTTCTTCTGTGAGCGTTCCCTTCCAGAAGGCAAGATTAATCGGATAAATGTCCGGGTTAAAGATTACAAAATAGAAATGCCAAACAATGATCGCCAGTGTAGCCAGCCAAGCTTCGTAGTAGTGTATCGTGCGCGAAATATCATACCCCAGTTTTGTAAGTAACCCAATAAATGTATTATCGAACCACATGATGGCGCCGGTTGCTGCCATGACCATGGTCCCCCAGACGAGCGCCCAGTATTCGCTTTTTTCGACATAGCTGAACCGCCCGAATTTCGGCTTGGTGCGGGAAAACCCAAGATTGTACTTCATTACAGCAATAGCATCCCACGCATCCTGCAGCCGAGGACGCAAATCGCGGATGAGTTCCCGACCCCGCTGGGTGAAGATGATATAATAGAGATGGAAGAGACTTGCAAGAATCATGGTCACGCCAGCACAGCGATGAATCAAACTGCGGAGAGTAAATACCTTATCGCTCATCGAGCGGATCCCTTGTACCCACCACACGTCCGGAAACCGGAGCATGAATCCGGTCACGACAAGAGTCATGAAACTGATCAACAGCAGCCCATGCTGCACCCGCTCGCTCAGAGACATCCGCAAATACAGCCGATGCCCGACGATATCGTGTGAGATCATCCCGCGGCGCATCATCAGCCGTCTTTTCGATTTCTTTACAAAATCCAGGATGTTATGAATAAACATGCCGCCGACCACAACCACGATCATCACAACATAAAGATTCGCAATCCAATAGAGCGTCGGCGAACTTGATTGTTCGGCAAGATTCACATGGACGGGACCCATCGCAAAGCGCACGTTGGCGCCGGGATGGCATTTTCCGCACGTGACAGCGAGATTAGCCCGATTGGTGCTTGACGTGGAGTCGCTGGATGACTTAATGTTATGGGAACCATGGCAGCTTGCGCAATTAGCAACCTTGACCGAACCTTCCTGAATGGCGAGACCGTGGTAGCTATCGGAGAAGGTCTTAAACCGATCACTGGCAAGTCCATACTTGGAAGAAAGCGCAACGGAGCTGTGGCATGGCGAGCAAACCTGCTGAGAAACGTTTCTTGTAGCAACCGGCGAGCGAGGATCGGTATGTTTTAAAATTGTATGCTCCCCGTGGCAACTCGTGCAGACAGGTGCATCAGGGTTTCCTTTTGCGAAAGCAGCCCCATGTACACTTTGGGAGAATTCCTGTTCAATGGATGGATGGCATTTCCCGCATGTTTCCGGAATGTGGATTTTGTTCACCGTCGATGCCGGGTCGAGCCCTTTATTCATCTGATGGCCGCCGTGGCAATCCACACAATTCGCGGCTTTCGCGTTGCCATGCGTCAATGCACGACCATGGACGCTTTGTTCGTAGGCAGCAATGAATTTTGCCGTCGGGGAGGTCCGTTCCCTCACATCCGGGTTATCGAGATGGCAGGACAAGCAGAGCTTTTCCTGGGCAATCTTGGCCTTCAGCGTGTCGTTGCCCGCATCATTGAGCGTTATTTGATTTCTATGGCAAGTAAGACAATTCGGTGCCCCGTTGACATCAGCGAGCAACGCCTTCCCGTGCGCAGAGTTCTTA
The DNA here is from genome assembly GCA_033852415.1 of Bacteroidota bacterium. Classification (GTDB taxonomy): domain Bacteria; phylum Bacteroidota; class Ignavibacteria; order UBA10030; family SZUA-254; genus DATKPE01. Next base: position 9 of record JAWOMQ010000182.1, on the reverse strand, counting down.
AAGTCATCT
>JAWOMQ010000166.1:0-5703 GCA_033852415.1 Bacteroidota bacterium | reverse complement strand
AGAACAAAAAAGGGGTTGAAGGGATTTGGATGGGTGCCAGACCTGCCAGATCACAGGGACCACCTGTATGCTGCGCCGGTAATGTGGTTGGCACAACTTCCCGCAAAAGCCGATCTCAGACCTCATTGCCCCCCGGTCTACGATCAGGGCCAGCTGGGAAGTTGTACAGCTAACGCAATTGCCGCGGCGATCGAATTTGATCAGATAAAAGAAAGCTTACCCAATATCTTTGTCCCATCACGCCTCTTTATCTACTATAATGAACGAGCGATGGAAGGGACGATCACTTCGGACAGCGGCGCACAGATCCGTGACGGGATCAAAAGCGTTGGACAGAAAGGCGATTGTCCGGAACCTGAATGGCCATATATCATTTCCAAATTTGCTGACAAACCAGCGGCGGCCTGTTACCGCGATGCCGTCCATCACCGCGCGGTCTCCTATCAGCGCGTGTCTCAAATCCTCAATCAGATGAAGGGGTGCCTCGCCTCGGGATATCCATTCGTGTTTGGCTTTTCCATGTACGAAAGTTTCATGAGCGTCCCTGTCGCGAGATCGGGACATGCGCCCATGCCCGCAGCAACTGAACGCTGCCTCGGAGGTCACGCCGTTCTCGCTGTGGGCTACGAAGATTCAAGAGGATGGTTTATCGTGCGAAATTCCTGGGGTTCGAAATGGGGGATGAAGGGATACTTTACGCTTCCCTACAACTATTTGACCGATGATAACCTTGCAGCTGATTTCTGGACCATCAGAATTGTGCAGTAGGTACGGGGCGCCTCATCGAGGATACACTCCACAAAGGGAAACGAAGACACTGCACAAATCCTTCGCGGCTCCCTCGAAATTCATGGCACAATAACTACCGGGTACTGTCGAACAGGGAGGCGAGATTTTTGCATTTTTCACAAATTTTGCAGTAATTATGAAAGAAGAATGTTGATCAATCTTGTGGAATCTCCCTTCACAGCATGACGTTTCTTAACCCGCTCGTCCTTTTTGGACTTGTCGCAGCGTCGATTCCACTGCTTCTCCATCTCCTTAACCTCCGCAAACTTCAGACGATCGAGTTCAGCAGTCTCGCATTCCTCAAGGAGCTGCAGCTGACGAAGATACGACGGCTTAAGTTACGCCAGATTCTCCTCCTCATTATCCGAACTCTTATCATTGTTTTCATTATTCTCGCATTCGCGCGCCCCGCGCTGAGGGGAACAATTCTCGGCACGATCGGCTCGCACGCGAACTCAAGCGTTGCAATTATCCTGGATAACTCTTACACAATGGCTGCAACCGATGAGCATGGCGAGCGTCTTAAGCAGGCAAAGGAGATTGCAATCAGGATCGCCGATGTGCTCAAAAACGGCGATGAGGCGTTTCTCATCCGGATGTCCGACATTCCCAAAGCCACGACCGACGTTGCGATCCACGATTTCCATCAACTCCGAACCGCAGTTGAAGAGACCCAAATCTCCCCCATTCATCGCTCCTTCGGAGACGCCCTGCGGTTGAGTGCGAAATTATTTCAGCAATCCCATAATGCAAATAAAGAACTCTACATTATTTCCGACATGCAGGAGACCCAGTTTCTTCCAGAAGGTGGATCCGACACCATCCATCGTCTCTTTGATGACAATGTGAGGATATTTCTTGCACGAGTCGGATCAAAACCAACGCCAAATGTCGCTATTGACTCGATTTCAGTGACCACGACTGTTCTTGAAAAAGGAAAACCAATCGAACTATTTGCGTCAATCAGAAATTTCAGCGAAATCCCGCTCAAAAATTATGTCCTGAGCATCTACCTCGACAGCATCCGGGTTGCCCAACGCAATTTCTCGGCTGAGCCCTGGGGTTCAGCAGCCATGGAAATCGAAGCAACCCCTAAACATACCGGAATTGTGCGGGGATACATTGAAATAGAAAACGATGCGCTTGAGCCGGACAATCGACGTTATTTTACTCTGACAATACCTGACAAAATAAATGTCATATGCATCTCAAGCTCTCCTGCCGATGTTCAGTTCGTCCGGACAGCTCTGGAAGCCAATCAGGATGTCCCCGGCCAGTCGATGTTCAACGCAGAATATGTCACTACGCAAAAACTTCCTCAGGTCGATTTTAAATCCATTGACGTCATCATTTGTCAGGATCTCACGGGTATTCAGGATTTCGAGGCGCAGCGCATTGTGAATTTCGTGCGCGGCGGAGGAGGACTTATTCTCTTTCCTTCGTCGTCCACACAAGGAAATTCCCTCTCATCCCGTCTTCTCGCCGGTCTGGGAATTCCTCCAGTTGTGGGTGTGAACATTGCATCGGGAAACGCAAGCACAGGGTTCGGACGCACGGATTATGACCATCCGTTGTTCTCACAGATGTTCGAACTCGATCAACCCGGAGGAAAGCGGAGTCAACCGGCAATCACCTCCCCGGCTATCGTGCGTTCGGTTCAGCACGGGTCAACAAAAACCGAACGGACTGTGATTTCAATGAACAACGGGTTTCCTTTTCTATCAGAGTATACCTACGGTGAAGGGAAGATCCTTTTCTATGCTGTCGCTCCAGTACTCTCATGGTCCGATTTCCCGCTGACAGGTATTTTCGCACCTCTTGTGTATCGGTCCGTACTCTTTACAGCAAACAGAAGCGCATTGGTCCCCTCGTACCAGTGCGGCGATGAACCGGCACTCAGTCTTTCCCAGCTACCACAACCCATAACGGCAGCCGAGCTCACTCTTGTTCACCCTGACGGGACAGAGGAAATTATTCCCATCGTGCAGAACCAGAGTGGCACGCTGACACACCCCACCATGTCGCTTGCACCAAAACGTTTGTCGGAAACCGGCTTCTATCTTGTAAAAAACAAGTCGGGGTTGGTTGCAGCCTTTGCGGTAAACACGGATCCTCGAGAAGCCGATCCGAGACCGGTTACGACAGATAACCTAGAGAAGTTCTCTCATCGCTACGGCATCCCGTCATCATCTGTGATACAGATTGAGACGGGGCAAAAGGTTCAGGCGACGATTCTGCAATCCCGGTTCGGCATAGAGCTCTGGCGTTACTGCGTCGCGCTGGCTTTGCTGTTGGCTCTTTCCGAAATGGCAATCGCGCGTGATAGCCGCAAGGCAATGGAACAATCGACTTAGGAAGTCCTGCCGTGAAATTACAAGAGACTCAAGTCCAGGAACAGGCGATCGCAGTGGGGGTCACATCGGGTCGAACAGGTCGTAAGGAAACGCAGGATCATCTCGAAGAACTCACCCGGCTGGCCGATACAGCCGGCGTGAACGTGAGACACAAAGTCGTACAGGAACGGGACCATATTGATGCGGCAACGTTCATCGGAAGCGGGAAAGCGGCGGAAATCGGCCGGCTCGCCGGCGAAGAAAACATCCCCACGGTCATTTTTGATGACGACCTTTCACCTGTCCAGGTTCGAAACCTTGAAAGAATTATCCCCTGCAAAATTATCGACCGCACTGGACTGATTCTCGACATCTTCGCCTCCCGTGCAAAGTCGAAGGAAGCCATGACGCAGGTAGAGCTCGCGCAGCTCCAGTACCTCCTTCCGCGCCTCACCCGGCAATGGACCCACCTCTCCAAGCAATATGGCGGCGTCGGGACAAAAGGACCGGGCGAAACCCAGATCGAAACCGATCGCCGGGCAATCAGGTCGAGAATCCGCCGGCTCAGAGAGAAATTGCGTGACATCAGCAATGAACGTGAAGTCCAACGCAAGAGAAGAAAGACGATGCTGCGGGTGGCAATGGTTGGATATACGAATGCTGGCAAGTCGACCCTCCTGAAGCATTTCTCGGGTGCGGACGTTCTTGTCGAAGACAGATTATTCGCGACGCTCGATACGACGGTCCGGCTCGTAAAGATCTCACCTTCGCAAAAAGTGCTCATCTCGGACACCGTCGGGTTCATACGGAAACTCCCTGCGCATTTAATTGCCTCATTCAGGAGCACGCTGGCAGAGGTAGGAGAAGCCGATATCCTCCTCCACATCATCGATATCAGCCATCCCCACTTCACCGATCAGATAGCTGTCGTCAACGAAACACTCGATGAATTGGGGTCCCTCGGTAAGCCCACGATATTTGTCTTTAACAAGATCGACAAGCTTCCCGACAGGGACATCATCATTGACCTCAAAAAGCAATTCACTCCATCGGTTTTCATTTCGGCGGAGCGCGGAATTAATATTGGCACTCTCGTTGAACAAATACAACGCTTGCTCGAGAGCGCAGTTGATGAACACACGCTCACTCTGAGACAATCTGAGTACCGCACCATTGCGAAGTTGCACGAGATTGCGGATATTCTTCATGTCGGGTATAAAGACGACTCCATCGAGGTTCTCTTCCGCATAAACCCAAAACAGCTTGATCAGCTAAAAAAGCTCCTCGGAAAGGAGCATTTCTCTTCTTCTCTCCTGCGCCATCGGGGAACAATTGGCGATCCCCTCCTCCGGGAGGAATAACCATCACACAATTTGATCACAACTACGGAACACATATGCTGAGCGTCGCAATTGAAGCTGCACGGACAGCGGGCAAATTTCTGAAGCAGCACGTTGGAAAAATCCGCGAAGTCCAATTGAAAAACGGAGAATCCAAGAACCTCGTTACTGAAATAGATAAGCGGTCGGAAGAGCAGGTGATTGCGATCCTTAAGCGGCATTACCCCAATCATGAGATCCTCGCCGAGGAAAGCGGCATGCAGCAGGGCCGATCTTCAAATTATCGGTGGGTCATTGATCCGCTTGACGGAACGACTAATTTCACTCACGGCTTCCCGGTGTATTGCGTATCGATCGGTCTTGAGATGAATAATGAAATTGTACTCGGGGTGATCTACGACCCCAATTTCGACGAGCTATTCACAGCGGAAAAGGGAAAGGGCGCCTTCCTCAATGGAAAGCAGATCCGGGTATCGCGCGTAGCCAGTCTGCAGCAGAGTTTGCTGGTGACGGGTTTCCCCTACAACATAGCGGAGAATCCGAATAAATCTATCGAGCGGTTCGTAAATTTTCTGATGGCGGCTCAGGCCGTGCGCCGCATGGGTTCCGCTGCAATCGACCTGGCATATGTCGCAGCGGGAAGGTACGAAGGGTTCTGGGAGGTCGCACTCAATCCGTGGGACATGGCGGCCGGAATATTGCTAGTGACTGAAGCGGGAGGAACCGTAACCGATTTCTCCGGACAAAAGTTTTCAATCTACAACAAGGAGATCCTTGCCTCTAATGGATCCGTGCACCAGGAAATGATACAAACGCTGAAAGTGTCATAGCCTCGATGAGCAGAGGGTGTACTATCTCTTCCAAAATGGAGCAGACGAAGAGAATTTCACTCAGGTTTGCCAGAAATGTTCTTCGCCCTGCGTGGCATTCGCAACACTTCCTATAGACCTGTGTCTGAAAATCAACGCCCTGTAGCAATTTCAACAAGAAGGCGGATAACAACCGCAAGAAGAGAGACTCCAAAAAAGGTCCATATGGCCATCAGCGTCAATCGTTCCTTCGTGAGTCTCCAGTCAATCTTCACAACGGGATAGGTCTTTATGGACAAGTCTTTTGTTACTACAATCCGACACGAGAGGCGAACGTTTTTGGGAACCTCCCTTCCGTAAAATGGAGCAAGTCCGATCAACGAAGCTTCTTCCAGGGCGGACACAGGTGGTGCGTTCTTTCCATCTACGATT
>JAWOMQ010000103.1:0-8077 GCA_033852415.1 Bacteroidota bacterium | reverse complement strand
ACCTACTCAATAAGTGAAATTCTCGATACCGGATGGGTCCAAACATCTCCCGCGGGCATCGGAGTATACACATTTACCATGACGGATCACGATTTTTTGACTGGAATGATTTTTGGCAACCTGCATGGATACGAATACACGGGCTCTTCAAGCGGCAACTGGTCTGATCCGTTGAACTGGGCGGGAGGACATCCCCCGGACTCGACGACCGCAGCAATCATTCCACCCAGCACAACCGTTACTATTGATTCCTTGCCGACCGACAGCATTAAATCACTCAAGATTGAGAGCGGCGGGAATCTGACATTTGCACCGAACGTCGGTACACTGAAAGTGGAGGGACCGATAGACATCCAGGCTGGCGGCACGATCTCATTCGTTGATTCTGCCACTGCAGTGCAGAATGTAAGTATGTGGAGAAGACCTGTTGGCCTCGAGCATCCGGCTGACAATCCTCCTGCGGGCATGATTTGTTATCATAATTGGAAAAATGCCGGAACTTTGATTCCCGGGCATTCCCTGATACGATTTGCCGGGCCAAACCCGAAGATAATCTTAGGCGGATCCGCGAACAACACCTTCTATCAGGCAGAAATTGACGGAGACAGTATAACTCTAAAGGGAGGGCTGGTGGCAAGCAATGCTTTAATCCTGCACAGATCGATTCACCTGGGAGCACCAGATTCTGTCATTATCACGACAGATGATATCAACGCTATACAGGATAGCGGGAAAATCGTCGGCGGCACTGTAAAACGAAGAATCCGATCGGGGGAATTGGGCGGCTATCGCTTTGAAAGCCAGTATTCAACGATTCAGTTCGACGGACGTGGAACATACCCCTCAGATCTTGCGATGACAAGTTCACCCTACACTACTCCGCCAAATTCAGGGTTGTCCTGGCTCGTCGTCGGTGGGGCAGTCGACCTTCTTAACCATTATGTCCGTGCAAATGGAGTCACACAGTTTTCCAAATGGGTTCTGGGGATACCACGACCGACGTGTTCTGTCGGGGACCCGGTCGTCCAGTGTGAATACAAAATCGATCCGATCGGGGGGAGCGGCTTTTCTGCGAGCGTTCAACTTGCGTACGAACCGTCGGAAGTACCGGCAGGAACTATGGAATCTTCCCTCACGCTGCTCCGTGGACCCATATTTACAGATACACTGATGCCCAACTGGAATCTATTTTCTCTCCCTGTCGTGCCGGAACAATTGTCTATGGACAGCCTCCTTCCGACGGCAATCGCAGGCGCGTTTTCGTATTGTGGGGGATACACCATCCAATCGAATCTTCAGGTTGGAGTGGGTTATTGGGTGAGATTTTCAGATACACAGTGCGTCACAATCCTGGGTGATTATCTCAAAGATAACCACATCACGGCAAACGTAGGAGGGGGCTGGAACCTCATCGGTGGTTTGAGTTTTCCAATACCAGCGGTATCGGTAACTACCATTCCACCCGGAATTCTGGCCGGCCATTTTTTTGGATATCGGAATGGGTATCAGGTGCTCGAAACGTTGAAGCCGATGCAAGGCTATTGGGTTAAGGCAACCGCCGGCGGCCAGATTATGTTGTCTGCCAGTTCGCCTATTCCCAAGCACCAGGCCGCACCTTCCCCGCTCCTGCAGTGTGATGTATTGACCATCCGGAATGACGCTGGTGCTGAGCAGGAGTTGTTCTTCGGCAGATCGCCAACGATCAATCCCGATCTCTATCAGATGCCTCCACCACTGCCGGAAGGGTTCTTCGACTCTCGGTTTTCCGATGGAAAGATGGTCGAAATTGTGAAGGGGGGTCATGTCGGTCAATTCCCGATCGTTATCAGATCTCCATTGTATCCCATAAATATTGATTGGAAAAATGAAAACCCATCACTGGACGCGTCTCTCATCATCGACGGGAAGAGAACCGAGCTGAAGGGAAATTCGGGACTGAAGCTTGCGCACCCGGCATCAAGCATAGTGCTCGAAGTGGGATCTCATACGGATCATTCCAACCCAACGAGCTTTACTCTGACACAGAATTATCCGAATCCCTTCAACCCGTCAACGAATATTCATTATTCTGTGCCGCTCCAGGCAAGGGTTATTCTTAAAGTGTACAATATGCTGGGGCAGGAAGTGACAACTCTTGCTGATGGAACAATGGAGCCGGGTGATTACACAATCCATTGGGATGCGAAATCAGTCGCGAGCGGAATTTATATATACCGACTAGAAGCCACGGGAATATCTGATCCCGCAAAAACATTTGTTGGCGTCAGGAAGATGGCCTTGCTGAGATGATACTTATTGATTAGTTATTGTTCGGCTATCCAATTTGCCTATTCAAAAGCTTCTGTGATTGTGTAAGAGAGAATGGGTCGTTCCGGGCGGGCTACAACGAGCGAAACCGGAAAACACTCAATTTCTCTCATTTTTGGCCGATTACTCGCGAAATAAATACGCAACCATAATCAACTATCGAATGACAAGACTGTATTTCTAATGTCTAGTAGTATAAATGCCTTGAATACGTCCGACGAGAGGGTGTCTCTGTTTGCTGGAGCATGCGTCATCTTCTCGGTGGGCACATTCAAGTTACGTGAAGGGGGAGAAGCAAGCGGGAAGTTTCATATTCTGGATCGCAGTAAAGATCCTACATTCCACAATATACAAAACAGGAGGTTCCTATGAAGAAGAGATTGTTCATGGGGGGAGTGGCGATCGTTATCGTTGCTGTCCTCTATTTTGCTTTCCTGTACCCATGGCCAGCCGAGCGGGAATTGGTGGGCACGATAGGCGGTGTGCAGAAATACAAGGCGGACCAGATAGGCCAGCAGGATATTGCTCTGCAAAATCAGGATGTCGCAAAACTTCTTCAGAATGATCGGGTGCTAGATCTGATCAAAGATCCTGAGTTCCGGTCACTGATGAAGAATCCTGATTTCGCACAATTTGCAAAGATGCCCGAGTATGCTCAATGCGCGAAGCTGCCGGAATTTGCTCAACTCGCTCAACTACCCGCATTTTATCAAGTGGCCAAGCTCCCGGAGTTTGCACAGTTGGCGAAGATGCCGGAGTTTGCTCAGTTTGCAAAACTGCCGGAGTTCGCCCAGTTCGCAAAGCTACCTGAGTTCGCTCAGTTTGCAAAGCTTCCTGAGTTCGCACAATTTGCAAAACTTCCCGAGTTTGCCCAGTTCGCGAAGCTGCCGGAGTTCGCGCAGTTTGCAAAGCTTCCTGAGTTCGCGCAGTTTGCAAAGCTTCCTCAGTTCGCGCAGTTCGCAAAGCTGCCCGAGTTTGCACAATTTGCAAAGCTGCCGGAGTTCGCCCAGTTCGCAAAGTCACCTCTTTTCTGGCAGTTTGCAAAGTCTCCTTTGTTCTATCAGGTAGCGCAAACCCCAGCCTTTGCTCAAGCTATTAAGAATCCGGAATTCTACCAGTTCGCAAAGGATCCTCTCTATGCTCAAAAAGCCAAAGATCCTGCCTTTGCACAGCTGGCGAAGATGCCTGAGTACTTACAGCTCGCAAAGCTGCCGGAGTTCGCTCAGTTTGCAAAGCTTCCTGAGTTTGCTCAGTTTGCAAAGCTGCCGGAGTTTGCACAGTTCGCAAAGCTTCCTGAGTTCGCGCAGTTCGCGAAGCTGCCGGAGTTCGCTCAGGTAGCACGAATGCCTGAGTTCTATCAGTTCGCAAAACTACCGGAGTTCTATCAGGTAGCAAAGCTTCCAGAGTTCGCGCAGGTAGCACGGTTGCCTGAGTTTTACCAAGTTGCCAGGCTTCCGGAGTTTGCTCAAGTAGCACGGCTGCCCGAGTTTTACCAGGTTGCCAAGCTTCCGGAGTTCGCACAGGTAGCACGAATGCCCGAGTTCTATCAGGTTGCAAATCTGCCGGCACTAAGTGCGGTAGCGGGGATGCCCGCGTTCTCTGCAATGATTCAGAGTCCAAGCTTCGCAGCCGTTGCGCATACGGGATTTGCGGCGCTGATGGCAAAACCAGAATTTGCAGCGCTCGCGCAGAACCCGAATTTTGCCGCCCTGATCCAGAACAACCAGTTCCAGAGCATGATCGTCGAGTAAGCCTATCCTGTAACAAATACCATGAGATGCCGGTTCTTTTCCGCCGGCATCTCATCACTTATTGCTCGGGCAGGTTTCATCGGTCATAAAGTTCTCAGCGCTCCCGTCGCGGGATTCTATCCGGTATCTCATGAAAAAGAGTCTTCTTCCTCTTGTCAGTCTGATTCTTGCGATTTTCTCTATCTTTTCATCCTCTAAGGCACAGCTGTCAACCCTTATAACCAGAGACCTGCGCCTGATTTATTACAGCAAAGCCCATGAGTATCTTGTCCCCCACCTCGCCCGGTGCTTTCAGAATGCGCTGGCATTCGATGAACATCTGTTCAACTTCGTCCCTTCCGATAAGATAACTATTTTCCTCGAAGACTTTAGCGATTTTGGGCACGGGGGTGCGGATGTTGTGCCAAACAATCATATCGATATCGGCATGGCACCATTTAATTATGTTTATGAAACCGTCCCTGCGAATGAACGCATGAATTGGCTGATGAATCATGAGTTGATACATATTGTTGCATGTGACAAAGCAGCCGGCCAGGACAATTTTTTCAGATCCATATTCTTCGGCAAAGTCAGCGCGACCGCCGAGGCGCCGCTGTCAATGCTGTACACCTACCTCACAACTCCCCGGAGATACTCTCCACGATGGTATCACGAAGGAATTGCAGTATTCATGGAAACCTGGTTGTCCGGCGGCGTGGGACGTGTGCTCGGGGGATACGATGAGATGGTCTTCCGCTCCATGGTGCGTGACAGCAGCTACATCTACGATGTTGTCGGCCTGGAATCCGAAGGCACGGCGATCGATTTTCAGGTGGGGGTTAACTCCTACTTATACGGGACGCGCTTCATGAGTTACCTGGCATATACGTATGGCCCTGCAAAATTACTTTCCTGGGTTACACGCACCGACACCAGCAGCCGTTTTTTTGCCACTCAGTTTAGAAATGTATACGGCGTCTCTCTGGATGAAGGATGGTCTCAGTGGCTGAAATTTGAACACGAATGGCAACAGGTAAATCTCGATTCGATCCGTAAGTATCCGGTGACCCAATCGAGGCACATCTCACAAAAGGCACTTGGTTCAGTATCTCGCGCATTCTATGACTCATCCACCGGAAAACTCTATGCGGCCCTGCGGTATCCGGCACAGGTTGCACGCCTTGTCGCGATTGATAAGAATGGAGGGAGCATTGAAACACTGTGTGATATCAAGGGTCCCGCGCTGTTCTATGTTACCTCGCTTGCCCGTGACCCGCAAACCGGGATCTTTTTCTTCACCACCAACAATGACAAGTGGCGCGATATTAATGCCTTCGATCCAAAAAGCGGCGCAACCAGATGTCTGCTCCCCGAGGCCCGGATCGGTGACCTCGCATTCGACCAAGCCGATTCATCTCTCTGGGGAATCAGGCATGATGCGGGCTTCTCGACGATCGTCAGAATTCCCTATCCATACGAGCGATGGAATCAAGTCCTGACCTGGCCGTACGGAAGGGACATTTTCGACATTGATATTTCTCCGGATGGGTCAGCATTTTCTGCAACGATCGCGGAAGTAAACGGCACCCAACGACTTATTACAATGAATGTGCGGAATTTAATGAATGGGGATACAACGTATGAAGTGCTGTTTACGTCAGAAAAGACCTCACTTGAGAACTTTGTCTTCTCTTCAGACGGCTTGCACCTGTATGGCTCGACATACGTTTCCGGAGTATCGAATATCGTGAGGTATGATTTTGCACAAAAAGAAATGAAGTGGCTTTCCAACACCGAGACAGGATTGTTCCACCCTGTCCCCGTTTGCAATGATTCACTGATTGCGTTTGAGTACAGTGGTCTGGGATTTCGTCCTGGATGGATCACGAACCGCCCGCTGGAAGATGTCAGTGCGGTCAGGTACCTCGGCCAGGGAATTTTCTTACGTTATCCAATTGTCGCATCATGGACGCTGGGCCCCCCTTCTCCAAACAGAATTAACCTCGATTCGCTCACGATCTATGACGGCGACTATGATGCATTGGCAAATCTCCAGCTCATGTCGGCCTACCCCATCGTGGAAGGATACAAGAATCTCGTCGGATACGGTTTCCGGCTGAACTTCGCGGATCCCCTGGGATTATACAGCCTCAACGGCGCGGCTTCCTATACGCCCAATCCTTCGCTGAATCAAAACGAACGCGTCCACCTGTCAGTTAATTTCGGATACCTCAACTGGAAAGTTCACGGAACAATGAACGAGGCCAACTTCTATGATCTCTTCGGGCCGACAAAGGTGAGCCGTAAAGGCTACTCCGCCGGGCTCGCACTAAAGCAATCGTTTATCACTGACGAGCCGAGGACCATGGCAGCTACCATAGATTTGACTGGGTACTCGGGGCTCGAAAAGCTGCCTGATTTCCAAAATATTTCAACGAGCTTTGATAAATTTGTGACCTTGAATGGCAAATTGAACTATAAGTATTACATCCGCACGCTGGGATCAGTTGACGCGGAAAGAGGGGTTCAGTGGACTCTTTCATCATTTAACACGCTCGTCCGGTCGAGATTCTATCCACTGGTTTGTCTGAGTCTCGATTATGGTTTCATGCTCCCTGTGGATCACACTTCGCTCTGGGCAAGAACATCCTTCGGTTATTCCTCGCGGGGCCGGGATGACCCGTTTGCCAATTTTTACTTTGGTGGGTTTGGCAATAACTGGATCGATTACCAGGATGTGCAACGGTACCGTGCATTTTACAGTTTCCCAGGATTGCAGCTCAATGAAGCCGGAGGCACACGATACGGCAAGTATCTTCTGGAACTTGACCTTCCTCCTTTACGATTCCGGCGGGTTGGGATTCTTAACGCCTACTGCACCTGGGCACGATTCGCCCTTTTCTCCGGCATTCTTCAAACCAATATCGACGACGCGAGTCTAAGAACTGATTACCTTGATGTGGGCGGTCAGGTCGACTTCAGAATTGTTCTTTTCTCCAATCTCGAGTCCACATTCTCACTCGGATATGCGTTCGCATGGGCAAGGTATCAAAGGGCGGAACGAGAATTCATGGCGTCCCTGAAGCTTCTCTAAGAAGAAAGATTTTACGATGTTCCGCACCAGGCAGGGAGAATCATTCTCTCGGGTCTACAGCGGACGAGAACTAAAACTTCTGAAGTGCGGGGAGAATGCTGTTAATGAAGTAAGACCGACTTACCAATAACCTCGCGACTCAGCTCCGATCTGCGAAGGTTGCATTTCATGTTCCCACCTCGCTGCTTGTAACTCACTCTTGGAATCACTATTATCAATCGTAGTTCACAGACAAGAGTATCGTATCCCAGGGACAGATCAAGAACGTGTCCGCATGCAGATGAACTTCCCGAGATTTCATTGTAGGAAAAATCCTGGAAAGCACACACATCGACGGTGAGATCAATACATTCACCAATTTTTGAAGGAACAGATGATCAGGGCAGTTAAACTTTCTGACGCGCAGGCACTTTGCGACATTTACAATGAGTATGTTCTGAACACCCGAATCACTTTCGAAGAATTGCCCATAACAGTCGACGATATGATCGCTCGCATTACGGAAATCACGAAGATCTACCCCTGGTTGGTTTATGAGCATGAGGGGAGCGTTGTCGGTTATTCTTATGCAGGCAAATGGAAAGAGCGGTCGGCATATCGTTATTCAGTAGAAGCAGGAATATATATTCGTTCCAACTTTCTTGGTAAAGGGATTGGAACGAAGCTCACAGAAGAAGTCATCAAGGAATTGAGAGCAATGGGAATTCATAGTGTGATTTGCGGAATCGCGTTCCCAAATCCCGCAAGTGAGCGACTCTGCGAAAAGTATGGTTTTGCTAAGGTTGCCCATTTTAGAGAGGTGGGTTTCAAATTAGATCAATGGGTTGACGTTGGTTATTGGCAACTTATTTTGTGACCATTTTGATACAAACCATTTCTCAGAGATTCAAGGCTGAAGTGCACATGAATACTATGAACGAAAGAATTTGATGATGAAGAAAAA